>NZ_JBFTSG010000023.1:0-112897 GCF_056399885.1 Cupriavidus sp. 01L45
GCCGGGACCCAAACTCGCATCGCCTTAAGGCGATACTCAAACATGGGTCCCTCTTTTCCGCTCTTTTTGCCTGCCGACGAGGCGCCCCATACGGCCTGGACACCTTGACGGCTCGCTTCGCATCGCGTTGGGGTGTGGCCCGCCCTTGGGGGCGCTCCACACGGCTACACCGACTTGTGACCTGGCTTCCTCGCCTTTATTCGCGCCCGTTGGGTCCTGTTTCCCGTTGCGGGGATGAGGGGGGCTTGCGAGGCTTTGATGCGTTTTTCTGCCGGAGACGTGATTGCCGCAGGGCCGGACGGATAATCGTTGCGCCGTTTGGCCTGCATTTTTTTCTGGGCAGTTGAACTGGATTTTTTTAATGAAATCCAGTTCAATTCCTCATGCTGTCATTACTTCTCCATATCGCTGCACGTGGTAATCACTGTCTCCCAGCAGCGGATCGATCATCGTCAATCGCTTGAAGTAATCCCCTACCTCCAGCTCATCCGTCATCCCCATGCCGCCGTGTAGCTGCACCGCTTGCTGGCCGACAATTCTCCCGGCCTTGGCCACAGTTACCTTCGCGGCGCTCAGCATTCGCCGCCGTTGCGCGGGGTCGCTTTCGTCCAGCGCTTGCGCTGCCACATACGCCATCGACAGCGCCAGTTCTTTCTGTACCAGCATGTCGGCCATCCGGTGCTGCAGGGCCTGGAACGCCGCCAGCGGTTTGCCGAACTGCTGCCGCGTGCGCAGGTATTCGCCGGTGATTTCGATCAGTTTTTCCATCGCGCCGGCGGCTTCCGCGCAGAGCGCGGCAATGCCGTGGTCGATGCCGTGGAGCAGGGCGGCCAGGCCGTCGGCCGCGTCTCCTACCAGCGCGGTGGCGTCTACCGCGACGTTCTGCAAGGCAAGGTCGGCGGCGCGCAGGCCGTCCATGGTGGGGTAGCCGCGCACCGTGAGTCCGGTGGCGTCGCGCGGGACCAGGAACAGCGCCAGTTCGTTGCTGCCGGCGATGCGCGCGGTGAGCAGGAAGGCGTCGGCGGCTTCGCCGTGCCAGGCCAGGCTCTTGTTGCCGTTGAGTACATAGCCGTCGCCCTTGCGCTCGGCGCCGGCGCGCGCGGTCTCGGGGCGGTAGCGGGTGGTGGGCTCCAGGTAGGCGAGGGTGACGACGCGTTCGCCGGTGGCGATCGCGGGCAGCCATTCGTCTTTCTGGGCTTGGCTGCCGTAGGCGTTCAGCACGGCGGCGGACATCACGGCAGTGGGCGTGACTGGTTCCAGCACCAGGCCGCGCCCGAGTTCGCGCTGCACCACGAGCTGGCTTGCGGCGCTTTCGCCAAAGCCGCCGTACTCGCCGGGCACGGTCAGGCCCAGCACACCCATCTCGGCAAGCTGTGCCCAGGTGGCGCGGTCGAAGCTGCCGCCGCCGCGGGCGTTCTTGCGGCGTTTGTCGAAGGTGTATTCGGTGTCGATGAAGCGGCGCAGGCTGTCCGCCAGCATCTGCTGCTCTTCGCTGTAGTTAAAGTCCATGGCTGTGCCTGTTCCTTGAATCCCGGGTTTTGCGGAGTCTCTGACGTCTTCCGTGGCTTCAGAAGCCCAGGATCATCTTGGAGATGATGTTCTTTTGTACTTCCGTGGTGCCGCCGTAGATCGATGTCTTGCGCATGTCGAAGTACGTCGAGGCGGCGGGCGCGGCCCACGCCGGGGCGTGCAGCGGCGCATCGGCCGGCGGCGCTTCGCCGGCTTCGAGCCAGCGCGGCGAATACGGCCAGGCATTGGGGCCGGCTACTTCCATCTGCAGCATGGCCAGGTCCTGCTGGATCTCGGAGCCGCGGATCTTGACGATGGAGGCTTCCGGGCCGGGGCCGCGGCCCGCGTCTTGCGTGGCGACGCGCAGCAGCAGCATTTCCAGCGCCATGATGTCCATCTCGATGCGGGCGATCTTGTCGCGCATGCGTACATCGTCGATCAGCGGGCGGCCGGCGCCATCGGTGGCTTGCGCGGCGTAATGCTTGAGCTGGCGCAGTTCGCGGTTGCAGTGGCCGATGCCGGCAATGCCGGTGCGCTCGTGGCCCAGCAGGTATTTGGCGTAGGTCCAGCCGCGGTTTTCCTCGCCCAGCAGGTTGCCCACGGGCACTTCCACGTCCTCGAACCAGACTTCGTTGACGTCGTGGCCGCCGTCGAGCGTGACGATCGGGCGCACCGTCACGCCCGGCGTCTTCATGTCGATCAGCAGCATCGAGATGCCTTCCTGCGGCTTGGCTTCGGTGTCGGTGCGTACCAGGCAGAAGATCCAGTCGGCAAAGTGCGCCATCGTGGTCCAGGTTTTCTGGCCGTTGACGATGTAGCGGTCGCCCTGGCGCACGGCGCGGGTCTTGAGCGAGGCCAGGTCGGAACCGGAGCCGGGCTCGGAGTAGCCCTGGCACCAGAAATCCTCGACCGTGGGGATGCGCGGCAGGAAGCGTTCCTTATGTTCCTGGCTGGCATATTTCATCAGCACCGGCCCGATCATGGTCAGGCCGAAGGGCAGCAGGCGCGGCGCCCCCGCGCGGAAGGCCTCAATCTCGAAGATCAGACGCTGCAGCGCGTTCCAGCCCGTGCCGCCCCATTCCGTGGGCCAGGTCGGCGCGCCCCAGCCCTGCGCGTGCAGGATGCGGTGCCAGCGCACGTAGTCGTCCTTCTCGACGCGCTGGTGGGCCAGCACCTTGTCCCGGATATCCGCGGGCAGGCTGCCCTGCACAAAACCCCGAACCTCTTCGCGGAACGCTTGTTCCGCCGCGTTGAAACGCAAATCCATCTGCTTGTCCCCTCGGTTGGGAAAGGCTGGCCGCCGGCCGCCACTTCGATACGATGCTGCGATTCTATGGGGGGGCGGACGTTCGCTTCTTCCGGAATGACAAAGCCGTCCTTTTGCGCTTCCTAACCGATGCCGGCCCTGCGCAGGCGCACGTGCCGGGCAGAACACGGCCTTAGCCAAATCCAAATAGCACGCCACCGGCGCCTGGCTCACACTGGCGCAGTTCCATCGCAGCAAAAACACAATCAACGCCGAGGAGACGGGCGATGTCACGCTGGACAAAATGGTTCGTGCTCTGCGGATGGCTTGCCGCCACCGCGAGCGCGTTTGCGGCCTATCCGGACAAACCGGTGCGGCTGGTCGTGCCCTTCCCGCCGGGTGGCGCCACGGACCTGCTGGCTCGCGAGGTCAGCCACGCACTTTCAGTACGGCTGGGCCAGCCGGTGGTCATCGAGAACCGGCCTGGCGCGGGCGGCAATATCGCCGCCGTGGCGGTGGCGCGCGCGCCGGCCGACGGCTACACCCTGCTGTTCGGCACCTTCGGCTCGCTGGCCGTGAACAAGAGCCTCTACGACAAGCCCGGCTACGACCCGCTCAAGGATTTCGCGCCGGTGGCCTCGGTGGCCTACCTGCCCAACGTACTGGTGGTGCACCCCGCGGTGCCCGCGCGCAATGTGGCCGAACTGCTGGCGCTGGCGCGGCGCGAGCCCGGCAAGCTGAGCTACGGCTCCTTCGGCAACGGTTCGTCCTCGCACCTCGCCGGTGAACTGTTCACCCACCTGGCGGGCGTGCGCATCGAGCATGTGCCGTACAAGGGCAGCGCACCGGCCATGACCGACCTCATCGGCGGGCGCCTCACCATGATGTTCGACAGCATTTCCACCGCCTTGCCCTATGTGCGCGATGGCCGCGTGCGGGCGCTGGCGGTCACCGCCGCCACGCCGTCCGGGCAGTTGCCCGGCGTGCCGACGCTGGCGGCGGCCGGCGTGCCCGGCTACGAGCTGACCGCGTGGTTCGGTGTGGTGGCGCCCGCCAATACGCCGGCGGCCGTGGTCGACCGCCTCAACGCCGAGATCGTGGCTGCGCTCGCGCAGCCCGAGCTGGCGGCGCGGCTGGCAAGCCAGGGCACCGTGCCCTTTCCTTCCACGCCGGCGCAGTTCGGTACGTATATGCGCACCCAGTACCAGAAGTGGGACGGCCTGATCAAGTCGGCTCACATCCACCTGGATCAGTGAGCTTGCTCTGCGTCTCTTCCGGGTCCGTCCGGTTCCAACCTCATCATCACTCGCATCATGTCCTCCTTCCGTCCCGAGTTCATCCATGACATCCCCCGGCACTGGGCCGAGCAATCGCCCCAGGCTCCCTGCCTGTACGAGACCGGCGGCGTGCTCAGCTACGGCGCGCTGTGGGAGCGCATCACGGCCACGCGCGACTGGCTCGCCGCGCAAGGCGTAGGGCAGGGCGACCGCGTGATGGTGGTGGGCGAGAACTGCGCCGAGATGGTGGTGATGCTGTTCGCCTGCAGCGCACTGCACGCCTGGCCGATCCAGGTCAACGCGCGGCTTTCGCCGCGCGAGATCGACGGCATCCGCGCTCATGCCGAGCCGCTGCTGACGTTCTTTACCAACCATGTCTCCGATGTGGCCGCCGCCCACGGCAGGCGGCTTGGGGCGCAGCCCACCGGTTGCGCCGCGCTCGATCCGGACTTCGCCAGCCTGCGCGCCGAACAGGTGCCCGCGCGCGTGGATGCCGCCCAGGCGCGCGACGTTGCCACGCTGATCTACACCTCCGGCACTACCGGCGCGCCCAAGGGCGTGATGGTGCCGCACGCCGGCCTGACGGTCTTCGCGCGGATCTCGGCAACCTCGCGCAACCTGGGGCCGGACGATATCGCCTACTGCGCGCTGCCGCTGTCGCACATCTTCGGCATCGCCACCGTGCTGATGGCCACGCTGTACGCCGGCGCCAGCCTGGTGATGCGCCCCCGCTTCGATGCCGCCGATGTCTTCGCCGCGCTGGCATCGCCCGGTGTCACCATGCTGCAAGGCGTGCCGACCATGTTCACGCGCATCATGGCGGTGGCGCGGGAGTCGTCGCTGGAGAGCGGCGCCGCGGCGTTTCCCCGCCTGCGCTATCTCTATACCGGCGGCGCGCCGCTGGACCCGACCCTCAAGCGCGACACCGAGGCATGGTTCGGCCAGCCGCTGCATCACGGCTACGGCATCACCGAATACGCCGGTTCGCTGTTCATCACCCGCATGGATGCGCCGCGCGCCGATTGCTCGGCCGGCTACATCGTCGAAGGCGTGGAGATCAACATCACCAACGAGCAGGGCGAGCCGATGCCCGCCGGCGAACGCGGCCAGATCCGCGTGCGCGGCCCCGGCGTGATGCGCGGCTATTTCCGCAACGCGGAGCAGACCGCCGAGGCGCTGCTGCCGGGCGGCTGGCTCAACACCGGAGATCTCGGTTTCCTCGGTGAAGACGGCGCGTTGTTTATCGTGGGCCGCTCCAAGGACCTGATCATCCGCTCGGGCTTCAACGTCTACCCGATCGAGGTGGAGTCCGTCATCAATGCCTTCCCCGGCGTGCGCCAGTCCGCCGTGGTCGGGCGCGCGGCAGCCGACGGCAACGAAGAAGTCGTGGCCTTTGTTGAAACGCAACCGGGCGTGAAACTGGACCTCGCCGCCCTGGAAGCCTACCTGCGGGAAAGCCTGGCGCCGTACAAGCGGCCCGCGCAGATCCGCGTGATCGAGACCATTCCCACCACCGCCAGCGGCAAGCTCCTGAAGCAGCCGCTGCGCGCCATGCTGGACGGCGGCGCCGTAGCGGCATGACCTGCGGCGGCCGGTGCCGCCGCCACCGCTTCGCCGCGGGTCGAAGCGTACTAGCCGCCAGCGCCCCGGCAAACCGGGGGCTGGCAGAACACACAACAAGGAGGAGACAGATGAAACGATGGATGATGATGGCTGGCGCGCTGCTGGCGCTGGTGCAAGGCACGGCAATGGCGGACAGCTATCCCACGCGGCCCGTGAAGCTGATCGTGGGCTACGCCCCTGGCGGTCCGGTCGATACCGCCGCGCGCATCTATGCCGATTACCTGGGCCGCGCGCTCAAGCAGCCGGTGGTGGTGGACAACCGCGCCGGCGCCAGCGGCGCCATCGCCGCGGACCTGACCGCGCGCGCGACGCCGGACGGCTACACGCTCTACTTCGTGGCCAGCCCGACCATGACCATGACGCCGCTGATCCAGAAGTCGGTGAACTTCAACCCGAACAAGGATTTCACCTACATCGGCCTGATCACCGATTACACCAACGTATTGCTGATCAACAAGGACTTCCCGGCGAAGGACGTAGGCGAGCTGGTCGAGTACGCGCGCAAGCATCCCGAGGGCGTGAGCTTCGGCTCGGCCGGTGTCGGCGCCTCGAACCACTTGTCGGCCGAGTGGCTGGCGCAGATGAGCGGGGTCAAGATGCTGCATGTGCCGTACAAGGGCAATTCGCCTGCGATGGCCGATGTGATCGGCGGCAAGGTCACGTTCATGTTCGATATCACGGGCACCGCCATCGGCTATATCCAGGGCGGCAAGGTGCGCGCGCTGGCGGTGACGTCGAAGACGCGCAACGCGGCGCTGCCGACGGTGCCGACGATGGTCGAGTCCGGCATGAAGAATTACGACCTGACCGGCTGGTACGCGCTGATCGGCCCGCAGAAAATGCCCGCCGACGTGGTGGACAAGCTGGTCAAGGCGCAAAAGGCCATCGGCGATGATCCTGCCTTTCAGCAGCGCATGACGCAGGGCGGCTATGACCTCAATATCACCGGGCCGAAGCCGCTGGCCGATCGTATCCAGCGCGAACTGAAGCTGTGGGGCGGGGTGGTGAAGACGGCGAATATCCAGGTGGATTGAGGCCGGATGGTTCCCCTCCCCGAATTGTGGGAGAGGGGAGCTACGGCAGCGGTCGAATGAACCCTTTTTTTCCCGGCGCCGTTCAGGCGGCCGGTGCGCGCTTGCGCAGCAGGTAGCGCTGCACGCCGTCGAGCACCAGCACGCCGTGCTGGTTGTGTACCGTCGAGCGCAAGGTCAGCACGCCAGTGGAGCGGTTCGGCGCGAGTTCGCTGACTTCCAGCGTGCTGTACAGCGTGTCTCCCGCGTAGACCGGATGCAGGAAGCGGCTGCTCTGGTCGAGAAAGCCCTTCAACGACTCTTCCACCATGTGCGGGAACAGCCCGGCGCCCGCCGCGGTCTGGATCAGTACCTGGTAGCCGTGCGCCAGCATGTGCGGCATGCCGTGGGCGCGGCAGTACTCCGCGTCGTAATGCACGGGATGGTTGTCGCCGCTAGCCAGCTGGAAGGCGGCGAACAGCGCCTCGGTCATGGTGCGCGAGGGAAGCACAAAGCGTTCGCCGGGCACGAAATCTTCGAAATAGCGTTGTTCGCACATGCGGTGGCTGCGCGGGTCGAAGCTGGCAGCTTCGGGGTTCGCTGCGGAGGGCTTGATGGTCATCGGTTGGTGTCGGGGTTGGTGGCGCGAAGAAGCGCGCAAGCAGAAGAACCCGCGCTGCGCCACGGCCTGGCGCGGCGAGGGCGATGGATCAATCGGGCTTGATGCCCAGCCGTTCCACCAGCGCTTTCTCCTGTGCGATCTGCTGCATGGCAAAGCGGGTGTAGCCGGCGCTGTCCAGGTACATCAGGTCCTGATCCTGCCGCTTTAGCGCGGCAAGGTGCTGCGGGTCTTCGGCAGCCCGCCGCAGCGCATCCTGCAGGATGCCGACCACTTTCGGGTCCATGCCTTTCGGGCCGGCCACGCCGTAGGGCGAGTTGGAGACGATGTCGTAGCCCAGCTCGCGCAGCGTAGGGGCGTCGGGCCAGCGCGGCGAGCGTTGCGCCGTCCACAGGTTGATCCAGCGCAGCTTGCCCGCATCGACCAGCGTGCCGGCGGAACTGCCGGCTGCGCAAAGCTGCACATGGTTGCCCATCAGAGAGTTCAGGCAATCGGCATCGCCCTTGAACGGGACGTGGTTGACCGTCAGCTTCTCCTTGGTGACCAGCTCGATCATGGTGATATGCGGCGAGCTGAACTGGCCCGGCGAGCCGTAGCTGACGGTGCCCGGCCGGGCGCGCGCGTCGCGCAGGAAATCGCTCCAGTTCTTCCACGGTGAATCGGCCCGCACCACCACGCCGAAGGTGTAGCCGGTGATGCGCGAGAGGTAGGTGAAATCGTGTGCCGGATCGAAGGCGGTCTTCTGGATGAAGGGCTGGCGGAATACGGTCACCGGCATCATCGAGAGCGTATAGCCGTCGGGCTTCGCCTGCCTGAGCGCGAGCGCGCCCATGGTGCCGGCCACGCCGGGCTTGTTGTCGACCACCACGGTCTGGCCCAGCGCCTTTTGCAAGGCCACGGCGAACTGGCGCACCACCACGTCGGTGGTGCCGCCGGGCGCGTAGGGCACGATCAGCGTCACCGGGCGGGTGGGGTAGGACTGGGCTTGCTGCGCTGGCTGCGCGAGCGCAGGCGTGGCGCCGCACAGGACGAGGGCGGCGCTGGCGATGTGCCGGATTCTGCGCCGGATGTGGGACCGGGTGTTGCGGACTGCATGCATCGGAATTCTCCTGTTGATGTGGTTCCCCGTTACCCCGATGTTGTAGATGTCCTGCTGTCCTTCGCCTGCGTGCCGGTCAGTTCTCCACCACGGCCCATGCCTCCATCGACTGGCCGCCGGCATCGTCGCCGGTCCACAGCGTGACCTTGCCAGGTGTGGCGGCATCGAGCGTGCCGCCTACGGTCACCAGGTCGTGATCGAACATCGGCGCCAGCCCGCGGAAGCCGAAGCGGCGCACCGTGGCGCCGGGCATCTCGCGCGCCAGCAGGTCCAGCGTGAGCATGGCCTGCAGCGGGCCGTGCACGACCAGGCCGGGGTAGCCTTCCACGTCGCGCACATAGTCGTGGTCGTAGTGGATGCGGTGGCCGTTGAAGGTGAGCGCCGAGAAGCGGAACAGCATGACCGGGTCGGCGCGCAACTGGCGCTGCCACTGGGCCTGATGCGCCAGGCGCGGGCGCGGCGGCAGCGGCTGTCCCGGTTCCGGCATGGCGCGGTAGACCAGGTCGTGACGCTCGCTCAGCGCGGTCTCGCCGTCGACCGTCAGCGCATGTTCCACGGTGACGAACCACAGCTCGCCGCTGCGCCCGCTCTTGTGCTCGACATTGCGCACAGTGGACGTGCGGGTGACGGTATCGCCCACCCGCAGCGGCTTGTGGAAATCCAGCTCGCCGCCGGCCCACATGCGGCGCGGCAGCGGCACCGGCGGCATAAAGCCGCCCAGCGCCGGGTGGCCGTCCCGCCCGAGCTCGCGCTGCGGCGCGCGCGGCAGGAAGTAGAGCCAGTGCCACAGCGGCGACAACGGGCCGCGTACCAGCGCTTCGCCATCGAGGTCCAGGGTGGCCGCGAGGCCGATCACGGGCTCGGGGGCAAGGGTCTCGGTGCGGCTTTCACTGCGGCCGATCCAGGCGCGCAGGGTTTCGAGTTGGGTCATGGCTGGTTCGCTGCGGGGTGGTTTGCCAGCGCGAGGATGCGCCGGGCCTGTTCGATGACGGGGCGGTCGACCATCTTGCCGTCGACCTGTACCGCGTGGCTGCCACTGGCGGTGGCGGCCAGCACGCGCTGCGCCCAGTCCAGTTGCTCCGCCGTGGGCAGGAAGCCAGCGCGCACCGCGGCAAGCTGGGCGGGGTGGATGCACAGCTTGGCGGCAAAGCCGAGCGCGCGCGCGTGCGCCACGTCGTCGGCCAGCACGGCTTCGTCCTTGAGCGCGGTGGTGACGCCGTCCACGGGCGGCGGCAGTGCCGCCACGCGCGAGGCCAGCACGATGCGCGAGCGCGCCATCAGCAAGGCTTCACGCGTATGGGCGCAGCCGAGGTCCACGGCGAAGTCCAGGGAGCCGAAAGCCAGCCGCGACACGCCGCGCGCGGTGGCGACCGCGTCGATGCCGTGCAGCCCGCGCGCGCTTTCGATGATCGCCACGATGCGGCCTTGCGGGTTGACCTGCGCCAGCGCCCGGGCGATCTCGCCAAGCGCGGCCGGGTCTTCGGCCTTGGGCACCAGCAGGCCCGCCAGCGGCGCGTCGGACGGCAGCGCGCGCAGCCAGTCCATATCGGCGGCGAAGGCGGCGGAGCTGGTGTCGTTGATGCGCACATAGGCCTGCGCCTGTGCGCCACGTTCAAGCAACCACGAGGTAATGGCCGTGCGCGCGGCTGGCTTGGCGTCCGGATGCACGGCATCCTCGAGATCGAGGATCAGCGCGTCTGGCGCGGCGGCGGCCGCTTTGTCGAAGCGTTCGGGCCGGTCGCCCGGCACGAACAGGTAGGTGATGGCGGTGGACATGAAGCGGGTCTCGTCAGGATGGGGCGTTACTTGGTGACGGGCAGCCAGTCGTTGACGTTCGCCTGTTTTTCCAGCGCCCACACGCGGGCAATGATCGCACGCATCTCGGCCTCGCCCGCGCCGTGGCGGAAGGCGCCCAGCTGCAGCGCCTTGGCTTCGAGTTCCGGGCGCGACAGCGTATTGCCCGGATCGCCCTTCGGCACATCCACGCGGCCCGCCAGCGTGCGGCCGTCGGTGGTCTTCACCGTAACGCGGCCGATCCACTGGCGCGGGTAAGCGGCATTGATCTCGTCGTCCAGCACCATCTCCACCTTGTCGCGGAAGGCGGCTACCTTTGCGTCCTGCAGCGCATGGTCCTCGAATTCGCCCAGGCCGGCGTGCGCGTGCACCGCCACCAGTCCCAGTACCGTACCCATGGAGAACTTGGCCTGGTGGATGGTCTTGGGATCGGTCACCGGGCCAAGCACGTCGATGGCGCCCTGGTGCACGTGCGCGGTCACGCCGGCGATCTGGTCCGCGCGGAGTGCCTCGCGCAGCATCAGGTCCTTGAGGGCATCGGCCGCCGGGTGCGTGTGGCGGCACGAGGCGAAGAACTTGAAGGAGGTTTCGGCGGTGGCCCAGCGCTTGCCCAGGCCGTCGGTCAGCGCGGCCGGGTTGGCGTCGCTGGACATCCCGGCGGCCATGCCCTGCGGGCCTTCCAGGATACGCCTGGCGCCGGTGAAGCCCGCGCGCGCGATCCACGCGGACATCAGGCCGTCGGCGGCGGCCTTGGCGGTGTGCAGTTGCTTTGAGTCCGCGGCGTCGCGCAGGAATTCCCACAGGCCGGCGGCCTGGGTGCCGGCCGAGCCGAGCGCCTGGTTGATGCCCTCGGCATCCATGCCGTAGAGCTTGGCCACGGCCGCGGCCGCCGCCAGCGTGCCGACGGTGCCGGTGGTGTGGAACACGCGATAGTGCGAACGGCCCATGAATTCGCCGATGCGGATGCCCGCTTCGTAGCCGGCGATGGAGGCCAGCAGCACGTCCGCGCCGCTCTTGCCTTCAGTCTGGGCGGCGGCGATCACCGCGGGGAACACCACGGCGGCGGGATGCAGCACCGAGCTGTTGTGCACGTCGTCCTGCTCCACCACGTGCGAGGACGCGCCGTTGATCAGCGCGGCGAAGTAGGGCGAAGTGCGGCGGCGGTCCACCAGCACTTCGGCCGGGCCCTGCTGCGGGCCCATGGCGGCGACGAACTCCTGCAGCTTGCGCACGGCGGGAGCGTCCTTGCCGGCGATGGCCGAGGCAATCCAGTCGAGGAAGAGGTCCTTGGTGCGCTCCACCACTTCGGCGGGCACGTCGGCCAGCGTGAAGCGGGCCAGGAACTCGCACAGCTGGCGGGTAGGGTAGGGGTGGTCAGTGGCTTGGCTCATGCCGGCTCCGGACGGTGTTCGGGGTGGTTGTTCGTCTTTCTGTTTTCCTCCCCTTTCCCACACCAGCGGGAGAGGGGAGCCACGCCTGCGCGAAATTGTGCGCAGACGTCATGGCCTGGTTCCGAGGCTCAAATCGTCTTGCTGTCCGCCATCCTGGCGATTTCGTCCGCGCCGTAGCCCAGCTCCGCCAGGATGACCGCGCTATGCGCGCCGAGCGCCGGCACGTCGCCCATCACCGGTTCCACACCCGACAGGTTGGCCGGCGGCAGCAGCGCGCCGATGGGGCCGCCGGGGCTGGCCACTTCGCGCCAGCGCCCGCGTGCCGCCAGTTGCGGGTGGTTCCACACGGCCTCGATGTCGTTCATCGGCGCGTTGGCGATCTGCGCTTCGTCGAGCAGCGCTTCCACCTGCGTCACCGTCATTGGCGCGAAGCGTGCCTCGATCAGCGCGGTCAGTTCGCCGCGATTCTTCACGCGCCCCGAGTTGGAGGAGAAACGCTCGTCCTTTAGCAATTCGGGCTGCGCCAGCACCTTGTTGCAGAAGGCCTGCCATTCGCGCTCGTTCTGCAGCCCGAAGATCACGCTGCCGCCGTCGCCGGTGCGGTGCACGCCGTAAGGCGCGATGGCCGGATGCGAGGCGCCGAAGCGCGCCGGAGCGTTGCCGCCGTAGTGGCCGAAGTACAGCGCGTAGTTCATCCACTCGGTCAGCGCCTCCAGCATGGTTACTTCCACGCGCAGGCCCTGGCCCGTGCGCCCGCGCTGCAGCAGCGCGGAGAGGATGCCGCTGTAGGCGTACATGCCGGCCGCGATGTCGGCAATCGAAATGCCCGCGCGCGATGGTTCGTCCGCGCTGCCCGTGATGCCGATCAGCCCGGCGGCGGCCTGGATCAGCAGGTCGTACGCCTTCTTGTCGCGATAGGGCCCGGCATCGCCGTAGCCCGAGATATCGCAGACGATCAGCTTGCCGTAGCGCGGGTGCAGCGTATCGAAATCCAGTCCCATGCGCGCTGCCGCGCCGGGAGCCAGGTTCTGCACCAGCACGTCGGCATCGGCCAGCAGGCGGTGCAGCACGGATTGCGCCTCGTCCTGCTTGAGGTCGAGCGTCAGGCTCTCCTTGCCGCGGTTGAGCCAGACGAAGTGCGAAGCCTGGCCATTGACGGTCTCGTCGTAGCCGCGCGCGAAATCACCCACGCCGGGGCGCTCCACCTTGACCACGCGCGCGCCGAGATCGGCCAGCTGGCGCGTGGCAAAGGGCGCGGCCACGGCATGTTCGAGGGAGACGACGCGAATGCCGTCCAGCGGGCGGATGCCCTGGTGCGAAGCGAGCATATGCGTGGGCCTCAGAACGAACGCGGCAGGTCGAGCACGTGCTCGGCCACATACGACAGGATCAGGTTGGTGGAGATCGGCGCCACCTGGTACAGGCGCGTCTCGCGGAACTTGCGCTCGATATCGTATTCGGCGGCGAAGCCGAAGCCGCCGTGCGTCTGCAGGCAGACGTTGGCCGCTTCCCACGAGGCATCGGCCGCCAGCAGCTTGGAGATATTGGCCTCCTTGCCGCAGGCCTTGCCGGCGTCGAACAGCGCGGCGGCCTTGTAGCGCATCAGGCTGGCGGCCTCCACGTTGACATAGGCACGCGCGATGGGGAACTGGATGCCCTGGTTCTGGCCGATGGGGCGGTCGAACACGATGCGCTCGCGCGCATAGCCGCTGGCGCGCTCGATAAACCAGTAGCCGTCGCCCACGCATTCGGAAGCGATCAGGATGCGCTCGGCGTTCAGGCCGTCAAGGATGTACTTGAGCCCCTTGCCTTCCTCGCCGATCAGGTTCTCGGCGGGGATCTCCAGGTTGTCGAAGAACAGTTCGTTGGTCTCGTGGTTGACCATATTGCGGATGGGCCGCACGGTCAGGCCCTTGCCGATGGCTTCACGCAGGTCCACCACGAACACCGACAGCCCTTCCGACTTGCGCTTGACCTGGTCCAGCGGCGTGGTGCGCGCCAGCAGCAGCATCAGGTCCGAATGTTGCACCCGCGAGATCCACACCTTCTGGCCGTTGATGACGTAGCGGTCGCCTTTCTTGACAGCGGTGGTCTTGAGCTTGGTGGTGTCGGTGCCGGTGGTGGGCTCGGTCACCGCCATCGACTGCATGCGCAGCTCGCCCGAAGCGATGCCGGGCAGCCAGCGCTGCTTCTGCGCCTCTGAGCCGTGGCGCAGCAGGCAACCCATCACATACATCTGGCCGTGGCAGGCGCCGGAATTGCCGCCGTTGCGGTTGATTTCTTCCATGATGACGGACGCCGCGGTCAGCGGCAGGCCCGAGCCGCCGAATTCCTCGGGGATCAGCGCCGACAGCCAGCCGGCCTTGGTCAGCGCGATGACGAATTCTTCAGGGAAGGCATTCTGCTCCTCCACGCGTTGCCAGTAGGCGGAGTCGAAGCCGGCGCACAGTGCGCGCACGGCCTCGCGGATGTCGGGATACGGCTGGTCGTGCGATTGTTCTGCGAACATGAAATGGGGCCCCGTTGTGGAAATGATGGAAGTCAGCGGAATGACGGACGCGACGGACGCGACGGACGACGGACGATACTGGATTCAGCTTGCGGCCATTATTCCCGAGGGCCTGCCGCGCGGTAATTCGGATTTGCGAAAGAGCGGCTTAGCGCCCCCGGAAGCGGATGGCCAGGGGGTCATAAAGGGGCAGGACAGCGACAGGAGGGCGCGGGGATAAGCCGCTGTGTGCGCTTTCTGGCACCCGCGCTTGCCCGGCGGCGCCACGGCGCCGGCGCCTTCCGGCCTGCCTTGCCCACCCTTAGGCAAATCCGTATTGCGTGCGCATCGCTTTGTCGCCACGCTTGCCTGCAAACACAACGCCGCGCGTGCCCGCCCTCGGGCCGACGCAGGCGAGCGCGAGCCGGCATCAGCCGGCCAACTTAGTCCAAGGAGACAAAAACCATGGCAGGTAGCAAGAAACAGGGTCAAGCGTGGCAGGCTGGTGGCGGGAATGCATTGCGGACCCGCGCAAAAGTGGCGCCCTGGCGCTGGATGGCGCTGGCCGCGCTGGGCGCGGCGGTCACGCTCACGCTGCCTTCCCCGGCGCGCGCCACCGATGCCTATCCCGCCAAGCCAATTACCATGGTGGTGCCCTTTGCGGCGGGCGGCCCCACCGACGTGGTGGCGCGCACCATGGCCGCGGCCATGTCGAAGACCCTGGGCCAGAGCGTGGTGGTGGAGAACCGCCTTGGCGCGGGCGGCACCGTGTCCGCCGCCTACGTGGCCAAGGCCGCGCCGGACGGCTACACCATCCTGATCCACCACAATGGCATGGCCACCGCGCCGGCGCTGTACAGCAAGCTATCCTACAAGCCGTTGACGGATTTCAGCTTCGTCGGCCAGGTGGCCGACGTGCCCATGACCCTGCTTGGCCGTCATGACCTGCCGGCCAGGACGCTGCCGGAACTGATCACGTACATCCGCCAGAACCAGGGCAAGGTCAACCTGGCCAATGCCGGGCTTGGCGCCGTCTCGCAGCTTTGCGGCATGCTGTTCCAGAAAGCCATCGGGGTTGAGCTCACCGCGATTCCCTACCAGGGCACCGCGCCAGCGATGACGGCCCTGCTGGGCAGCCAGGTCGATATCCTGTGCGACCAGACCACCCAGACGCTGCCGCAAATCAAGGCCGACAAGGTCAGGCTCTACGGCGTCACCACCACCTCGCGCATCAAGGCATTGCCTGACACCGCGACGCTGGCGGAAAGCGGGATCAAGGGCTTCGAGGTCAAGGTCTGGCACGGCATCTACGCGCCGCGCGGCACGCCGCCGGCGGTCATCGACCGGCTCAACGGGGCGCTGCGCACCGCGTTGAAGGACCCGGCGGTGGCCGCGCGGCTCGCCGATCTGGGGGCCGAGATCGTGCCGGAGGATAAGCAAACGCCGGAAGGGCTGCGTACGTGGCTGAAGTCGGAGATCGAGAAATGGTCGCCGATTATCAAGGCGGCGGGGGTGAAGGCGGATTGACAAGACGAGGCGGTGTGCGCGACCGACCATCGCGCTGGGCGCGTGCATCGTGATGGGGTTGCCGAGTGCAGGCGGGGGGGGGGCGGATCGGTGCAAAGGTAGTAATATTTCCCGATCCCTGAGTCAGCGTTTGCTGCGGTCTGGAAGCAGATCAGGCCAGTACTGGCTCGCCCGCAACCGTTCCCGGAGCCCTCTTTGTTCGAACGCGCCAGACAGAACTTCGCCGCGCTGACCACCCGCGCCGGGTTTCACTCGCTGCGCCTTGTCAGGCAGACCGGCGAGCATTGCATGCTGCGGCGCGGGATCGCCGAACCGCCCTCCTTGACGCAGGACATGGGCGCCATGCTCAGCGTGCGCCTGGATGGCGTGGAAGCCTACGCCGCCACCAGCGATCTCAGCCTGGCCGGGCTGCAGGGCGCGCTCGACAGCGCCGAAGCGCTCGCCCGGCGAATCGCCGCGCACGGCCTGGTCGACCTGCGCGGACTGGAACCGCCGACAGGCCACGCCCGCTACGAATCCCCCGGCCTGCACGGCCAATTCCCCGGTCTCGCCGAGCGCTTCGCGCTGCTGGCGGAGGTCTCCGCTACCGTGCCCGCCGATTCGCGCCTGGTGAACTGGATCGTTTATCTCGATCACCAGCGCCACGAGCAGCTTTACCTCAATAGCGCGGGCGCCGAGCAATGGCAGGCGCTGCGCTTTGTCTATCCCGGTATCAGCGTGACCGCTTTCGACGGCGGCGACAGCCAGACCCGCAGCTTCGGCGGCTTCGGCAGCGGCCAGCAGGGCGGCGCCGAGGTCATGGCGCGTCTCGGCTTTGCCGGCGCCGCATCTCGTGTAGCGGACGAGGCGCTGCAGTTGCTGCTGGCACCCAACGCCCCCAGCGGCGCCACCGACCTGTTGCTGATGCCGGACCAGATGATGCTGCAGATCCACGAATCCATCGGCCATCCGCTGGAACTGGACCGCATCCTCGGGGACGAGCGCAACTATGCCGGCGCCAGCTTTATCGGGCTGGAGGACTTCGGCCGTTATCAATATGGCTCGCCCCTGCTCAATATCAGCTTCGACCCCGGCATCCCCGAGGAACTGGCCAGCTACGGCCACGACGACGAGGGCCAGCCCGCGCAAAAGGAATTCCTGATCCGCGATGGCTTGCTGCTGCGTCCGCTCGGCGGCGCGCTGTCGCAGTGGCGCAGCGGGTTGCCGGGCGTGGCCAACAGCCGGGCCTGCAACTGGAACCGGCCGCCCATCGACCGCATGGCCAACCTCAACCTGGAGCCGGGCGACCGCACCATGGCGCAACTGGTCGGCGGCATCGAGCGCGGCATCCTGATGTCGTCCAACCGCTCATGGTCCATCGACGATGCGCGCAACAAGTTCCAGTTCGGCTGCGAATGGGGGCGCCTGATCGAAGACGGCGAGCTCAAGGGCGTGGTCAAGAACCCGAACTATCGTGGCGTTTCCGCCAACTTCTGGCGCAGCCTGGCCGCCGTGGGCGACGCCAGTACCTTCGAGGTGCATGGCACGCCTTACTGCGGCAAGGGCGAGCCCAACCAGGTGGTGCGCGTCGGTCATGCATCGCCGGCCTGCGTGTTCCGGCAAGTGGAAGTCTTTGGAGGGGCCGCGTGATGGCGGATGCGGAATCGTTGTTCGCGGCGCTTGCCGAAGATGTGCGCGCCGCGCTGGGCGAGGGTGAAGCCTTCACCCTGTGGTACAGCGCCGAGGCGTCCGAGTTCATTCGCTTCAACCGGGCGCGGGTGCGCCAGGCCGGGCAGGTGCGGCAAGCCACGGCGAGCCTCAAGCTGGTTCGCGATGGCCGTCATGCCGACATCGGCATCGCGCTGTCCGGCGAGCCGGCGACCGATCGCCAGCGCCTTGCCGATGGGCTGCTGCAACTGCGCGAGGCAATTGCCCAGTTGCAGCCCGACCCCTACCTGCTGCTGGAGCGCGACCCGTGGCAGCGCGTGCTGGCCAATGCGGCAGCGCCGCCAGACAGTTCGGAGGTACTGGCGCAGATCGAGGCAGCCGCGCATGGGCTCGACCTGGTGGGCATCTATGCCGCCGGCCCGCTGTACCGGGGCTTTGCCAACAGCTTCGGCGCCTTCGGCTGGCATGCCGCGCAGGGCTTCCATTTCGACTGGAGCCTGTTCCATGCCAACGGTCAGGCGGTAAAGGCCGACTACGCGGGCGCGCGCTGGGACGCGGCGGAGTTTGCCAGCCGCTTTGCGGATGCGCGCCGGCAACTGGAACACCTGGGCAAGCCGCGGCGCGTCCTGTCGCCGGGCGACTACCGCGCTTATCTGGCCCCCGCCGCGCTCGAGGAGGTGGTGGGCATGCTCTCCTGGGGCGGCTTCTCGGCCCGCGCGCTGGCGCAGAAGGAAAGTCCGCTGCAACGCCTGTACGACGGCGGCGCCCAACTTAGCCGGCTGCTGGATCTGGACGAGCGGGCGAGTGGCATGCTGGCGCCCGCCTTCGGGCCAGAAGGCATTCCGCGCAGCGATGTCACGCTGGTACGCGCGGGACAACCTGCCGGCCGGCTGGTCTATCCGCGCAGCGCGCGCGAGTACGATCTGGCTGCCAATTGCGCCAGTGCCCGCGAAACGCCGCTATCCCTTGCGATGGACGCTGGCGAACTGGCCCAGGCCGACGTGCTGGCGGCCCTGGGCACGGGTCTTTATATCGGCAATCTCTGGTACCTGAACTGGTCCGATGCGCCGGCGGGCCGCATGACCGGCATGACACGCTTCGCGACGTTCTGGGTGGAGGATGGCCGCATCCAGGCGCCGCTGGGCACGATGCGGTTCGACGACAGCATCTACAGCTTCCTGGGCGAGCATCTGGAGGCGCTGACGAGCGAGCGGCAGTTGCGGGTGTCGAGCAGTACGTATGGTGAGCGGCAAACCGACTCCGCCCTGCTCCCTGGCGCACTGACTGGAAAACTAACGTTGACGCTCTGAGCGAGTGGGAGCCGGCGTGCTGGCTGCTCAGCGTTAGAAGGGCCGATTCACCATGGCGTGGTAAGTCGCTGACACAGAGGCCTGCCGCAACAGCGGCCAGCCGGTGGCGAACCATTTCGAGGATGTCCTCGAAATGGTCGGGATCGGCTGGGGGCCAGGCGACAGATCGCCGACATCCGCCTCTCGCGCTATGCCTGCTACCTGATCGTCCAGAACGGTGACCCCGGCAAGCCGGTCATCGCGAATGGCCAGACCTATTTTGCCTTGCAGACCCGTCGCCAGGAACTTCGCGACGACGAGGCCTTCGCGCGGCTGACTGAAGATGAGAAGCGGCTGGCGATCCGTAACGAGCTAGCCGCTCACAACAAGCACTTGGCGGCGGCGGCCAGGGACGCGGGTGTCGAGACGCCCCTGGACTACGCGATCTTTCAGGATCATGGCCACAAGGGGCTGTATGGTGGCAAAGCGGCCAAGGACATTCACGCCATCAAGGGCTTGAAGAAGAGCCAGAAGATTCTCGACCACATGGGTAGCACCGAACTTGCGGCGAATCTATTCCGCGCCACGCAGACTGATGACAAGCTGCGGCGAGACCTGGTGCGTGGCAAGCAACAGGCCAAGCAGACGCATTTCGAGGTTGGCAAGAAAGTGCGCCAGACCATTGCCGAGTTGGGTGGCACCATGCCGGAAGCCCTGCCGACACCCAAGGAAAGCATCAAGCAGCTAGAGCGCGACAGGAAGAAGAAGGTCAAAGAATGATCTGAGGTATCGATGCCCGATATGACGGGACCGTCCCAGGCTGGCCGCTCCTTTGTCAAACCGGCTCCCGCGCCGCCTCCGTCAAATACTGGATCAGCGTCTCCGCAAACTGCGGCAGTTCCCTTCCCGGCCGCCGCACCAGGCGCAGGTCGCGCTTCGCCCATTCATCTTCCAGCGGGATAAACCGCAGCACCTTGCGGCTTGCATAGCGTCGCGCGCAGCTGTTGGGCACGATGGCGATCCCAGCGCCCGCTTCCACCATCCGGCACACCGCGTCGAAGCTGCCCAACTGGATCCGCAGGCTGATGCGCTTGCCCATGCCGCTGGCGATCCGGTCCAGGAAAGACTGGATCGCGCTGAACTGGTTGAGGCCGACAAAGCGGCAGGTATCCAGCAGGTCGGCGAAATGCAGGCTGGTGAATTGCGGCAGCGGGTGGTTGACCGGCGCGATCACGATCAGCTCGTCGCTGCATAGCTGCATGACTTCGAGGTCATTGGTGGCTACCTCGCCGGCGACGATGCCAAGGTCCGCCGCACCGGCGCTGATGGACGAGACGATGGCCTGGGAAAGCTGCTCTTCCAGTTCGATGTCCACGTCCGGGTTCTCGGCCAGGAAGCGCGACAGCGCGGTGGCGAGGAAGGAGTTGGTGGCGGTGGTGTTGGCCAGCAGGCGCACGCGGCCCTTGACGCCCTTGGCGTAGGGGCGCAGGTCCGAGTGCAGGCATTCCAGTTCGCGGAACACTTCCCGCGCATGGCGCAGCAACGCGTCGCCGGCGGGCGTCAGCCGCACGCCCTTGACCTGGCGGATCAGCAACTGGGTCTGAAAGGCTTCTTCCAGCTGCTTGATGCGGGTGCTGGCGGCGGGCAGGGAAAGGAAGCTGCGCTCGGCGGCGCGGGTCAGGTTTTCGGTTTCGCCGACGTTGAGGAAGAGGCGCAGGTCGGTCAGGTCGTAATGCATGTGTTTCGCTGGGCCAAAGGCCTCTATTGTGAATCGTGAATAGCAATGTCCCCGCCATCAATTTATCGTATTCGCGGTGGCAATAGAACCAGAAAGGCCGCTTCGTCCGTATTGCGCGGGCGAATACCGGATAGGCCCGTACGAGCGGGGCGGAATTCCCGCGCCGCCGCAAGCCGCCCAGGAGGACGACAAATGACAGTTCGGCGCTACAGCGCACGCAGGCGGGCGGCCCTGGCCGCCATGCTGGGCCTGGCATTCATGAGCGCCGGCGTTGCCGCCGCCGAGTATCCCGACAAGCCCGTGCGCCTGATCGTGCCCGCGGCGGCGGGCGGCACCACCGATATCGCCTCGCGCCTCGTCGGCAAGCGGCTGGGCGAGATCCTGGGCCAGCCCGTGGTGGTGGAGAACCGGGCCGGCGCCGCCGGCATCGTCGGCGTGCAGGCGCTGCGCCAGGCCGCGCCGGACGGCTACACCCTGATGATGGGCAATATCGGCCCCAATGCCATCAACTACGGCCTGTACAAGCAACTTCCCTACCGTGCCGAGGACTTCACGCCGGTCACCATGGTGGTATCGGTGCCCAATGTGCTGGTGGTCAACGCCAAGGTGCCCGCCCGCAACGTGGCCGAGCTGGTGGCGCTGGCGAAGTCCCAGCCGGGCAAGTTGTCGTTCGCCTCTTCGGGCACCGGCCAGTCGGTGCATCTGTCCGGCGAGCTGTTCAAGAAACGCACCGGCATCGACATCATCCATGTGCCGTACAAGGGTGCCGCTCCGGCCGTGGCCGACCTGATCGCCGGCCAGGTGACCATGATGGTGGACAACCTGCCCAGCTCCCTGCCGCATATCCAGTCCGGCAAGCTGCGCGCGCTGGCCGTAACCAGCGCCACCCGCGTGGCCGAGTTGCCCGACGTGCCGACCATGAAGGAGGCCGGGCTGGACGATTTCCAGGTGACCGCATGGTTCGGGCTGGTGGCGCCGGCCGGCACGCCGCCGGCAGTTGTCACGCGCTTGCAGAAGATGGTGGCCGGCATCCTGGCCGAGCCCGAAGTCAAGACCCGCCTGGCCGAACTGGGCGGTGTGCCGGGCGGCGACACACCCGAGCATTTCGGCAAGTTTATCGACGCGGAGCGGGTGCGCTGGGCCAAGGTGGTCAAGGATACGGGCATTCCGCAGCAATGAAGGCGTGCCGCGGAACGGCGCGCATGATCACGACACAACAAGGGGACAAGGCATGATGGAAACATCGAAAGCGCGCCACCGCAGGTCATGGCTCCGGGGCATGCTGATCGCCCCCTTCGCGGCGGCCCTGCTGGGCGCCAGCGCGGCTGCCCTCGCCGACACCTGGCCCAGCAAGCCGATCCAGCTGCTGATCCCCTATCCGCCGGGCGGCAGCGCCGACCTGCTGGCGCGCCCGGTGGCGGCCAAGCTGCAGGAGCGCCTCGGGCAGCCGGTGGTGCTCGACTACCGGCCGGGCGCCGGCGGCACCATCGCCAGCCAGCAACTCGCGCGCGCCAGGCCGGATGGCAATACGCTGATCCTGGTGCTGGCCGCGCATGCCATCAACGCCAGCCTCTATCCCAAGCTGCCGTACGACACGCGCAAGGATTTCGCGCCGGTGTCGCTGGTGGCCAACCTGCCGCTGATCCTGGCCGGCAGCCCCTCCTTGAAAGCCAGGACGGTACCGGAGCTGATCGCCGCGGCCAGGGCGGCGCCGGGACAGCTCACCTTTGCTTCCGCCGGCAACGGCAACACCGGCCACCTGGCCGGCGAACTGTTCGACAGCCTGGCCGGCGTCAAGATGACCCATGTGCCGTACAAGGGCAGCGCCCAGGTGGTCAACGCCATGCTGGCGGGCGAGGTGCAGCTGACTTTCGACAGCATCTCCACCTCGATGCCGCATATCCGCAGCGGGCGCCTGAAAGCGCTGGCCGTGACCAGCGCCAGGCGCGCCACGCTGGCGCCCGAGGTGCCCACGCTGGCGGAGGCCGGCGTGCCGGGCTTCGACATCAACGGCTGGTACGCAGTGCTGGCGCCGGCCGGCACGCCGCCAGCGATTATCGACCGGCTCAGCCAGGAGATCGCGGCGGTGCTGGCCCAGCCCGAACTGCGCGCCAACCTGGCGGCCAACGGCTACGAGCCGGTGGGCTCCACGCCGGCCGCGCTGGGCGCGCATATCGATGCCGAGATCGCGCGCTGGAGCAAGGTGGTGAAGGAGTCCGGCGCGCGGCTGGAGTGAAACGTGAGCTACTGAATACCCGGCCTGGCGAGCGCCAGGCCGCCGAGCAAATCCGTACAAATCTGTAGACAGGAGTCAAAGCATGAGTGGAATGATGGCAGGCAAGGTAGCGCTGGTGACCGGCGCGGGCGGTGGCATCGGGCGCGGCGTCGCGCTGGAACTGGCCAAGGCGGGCGCCAAGGTGGTGGTCAACGACATCGGCGTATCGCTCACCGGCGAAGGCGGCGATGCCGGACCCGCGCAGCGCGTGGTCGACGAGATCGTTGCCGCCGGCGGCATCGCGGTGGCCAATACCGACAGCGTGTCGAGCTGGCAGGGCGCCAACGCCATCGTGCAATGCGCGATCGACAACTTCGGCCGCATCGACGCCGTGGTCAACAACGCCGGCAACCTGCGCGACCGCATGTTCTTCAAGATGAACGAAGAGGAATGGCGCTCGGTGATCGACGTCCACCTCAACGGCACTTTCTTTGTCAGCCGCGCCGCCGCCAACCACTTCAAGGACCAGGAAAGTGGCGCCTACGTGCACATGACCTCCACCTCCGGCCTGATCGGCAACCTGGGCCAGGCCAATTATTCGGCCGCCAAGCTTGGCATTGCCGCGCTGTCCAAGTCGATCGCGCTGGATATGGCCCGCTTCAACGTGCGCTCGAACTGCATCGCGCCGTTTGCGTGGAGCCGCATGACCAGCTCGATTCCTTCCGAGACCCCGGAAGAGAAAGCCCGCGTGCTCAAGCTGCAAAAGATGGAAGCCAACAAGGTCGCGCCGATGGCCGCCTTTCTCGCCAGCGATGCCGCGCATGAAGTCAATGCGCAGATCTTTGCCGTGCGCGCCAACGAGATCATGCTGATGAGCCAGCCGCGTCCGGTGCGCTCGGTGCATATGAGCGAAGGCTGGACCCCGGAATCCATCGCCGAGATCGCCATCCCCGCCATGCGCAACAGCTTTTTCAAGCTCGAACGCTCGCCCGACGTGATCAACTGGGACCCGATCTGACGCCATGCCGCTCGACTACGAACGCATCAAGAACTGGGACTTTCCGGAGGTCAGGCAGACCTACGGCGAGAAGGATTCCATCCTCTACGCGCTGGGCCTTGGCCTGGGCGAACAACCCACCGATCCGCGCCAGTTGCGCTACGTCTACGAGGCGCGGCTCAAGGCGTTTCCCACGCAGGCCGTGGTGCTGGCCTACCCTGGCTTCTGGATGCAGGACCCGAAGAGCGGCATCGACTGGGTCCGCATCGTGCACGGCGAACAGCGCCTGCGCCTGCATCGTCCGCTGCCGGCGGCCGGTACCGTGCGCGCCCGCGCACGGGTGACGCATGTGATCGACAAGGGCGCCGACAAGGGCGCGCTGGTGATCGTGGAACGCACGCTGGTGGACGACGCCACCGGTGCCGAACTGGCTACCGTGAACCACACCACGTTCTGCCGCGCCGATGGCGGCTTCGGCCAGGGCGATACCGCGCCCGAGGCGCTTCCTGCGGCGCCGGCACGCGCACCGGACGCGCAGCGCAGCCTGGCGATCCTGCCGCAAGCCGCGCTGCTCTACCGCCTCAATGCCGATCCCAACCCGCTGCACGCCGATCCCGAAGTGGCGCGCGCCGCCGGCTTCGACAAGCCCATCCTGCATGGGCTGTGCACCTATGGCGTTGCCGCCCGTGCGCTGGTCGATACCCTTGCCGATGGCGATGGCGACCGCCTGCTCGAGCTCAACGTGCGCTTCTCCCGGCCGGTATTCCCCGGCGAAACCCTCGAAGTGCGCATGTGGCGCGAAGGCGCCGGCCGCGTGCTGTTCGACGCTCGGGTGCCCGCGCGCGACGTCACCGTGCTCAGCAACGGCGTAGCGGAGTTCCGTGCATGACGACAACGACAACAACAATGAAGAGCGCGCTTGACGGCGTGCGCGTGCTGGACCTCTCCCGCATCCTGGCCGGCCCGTGGTGCGCGCAGAACCTGGCGGATCTCGGCGCCGAGGTGATCAAGGTGGAGCGCCCCGGCGTGGGCGACGACACCCGTTCCTGGGGCCCGCCCTGGCTGCCGGATGGGGAGGGAAAACCCTCGCGCGATGCGAGCTATTACGCCGGCGCCAACCGCGGCAAGCGCTCGGTCACGCTCGATATCGCCAGCGCCGAAGGGCAGGCCATCGTGCGCGAGCTGGCGGCGAAATCGCAGATCGTGCTGGAGAACTACAAGGTCGGCGACCTGAAGCGCTACGGGCTCGACTACGACAGCCTCAAGGCCATCAACCCGTCGCTGGTCTATTGCTCCATCACCGGCTACGGGCAGGAAGGCCCGAGCGCGCACAAGCCGGGCTACGACTTCATCTTCCAGGGCATCGGCGGGCTGATGAGCATTACCGGCGAACGCGACGACCTGCCCGGCGGCGGGCCGCAGAAGGTTGGCGTGGCGGTGGTGGATATGCTCACCGGCATGTATGCCACCGTGGCCGTGCTGGCCGCACTGCGCCATGCGGAGCGTACCGGCGAAGGCCAGCGTATCGACATGGCGCTGCTCGATGCGGTGGTCGCGGTCGGCGCCACGCCCATCCTTGCGCAGAAGATCACCGGCAAGACGCCGCAGCGCTTCGGCAACGCGCACGCCAACATGGTGCCGTATCACGTGTTTGCCACTGCCGACGGGTACATGATCGTGGCGGCCGGCAACGACGGGCAGTGGCAGGGATATTGCCGCGGTGTGCGGCGCCCGGACCTGGCCCAGGACGAACGCTTCACCACCGGTACGGGCCGCATCGTCAATCGCGACATGCTGGTGCCGCTGCTGGAGGCCCATATGCGCACGGGCACTACCGCGCAATGGGTGGAAGCACTGGAGCGCGAGGGGATTCCTTGCGGGCCGATCAACGACTATGCGCAGGTGCTTGAAGATCCGCAGGTCCGGTATCGCGAACTGCAGGTGGATATGCTGCGCAGCGACGGCGGTGTGTGCCCCACGGTGAAGAGCCCGCTACGGCTGTCGGCTACCCCGGTGCGGTACGACTCGGCGCCGCCGCGGCTGGGAGAGCATACCGAGGCGGTGCTAGGCGAGATTCTCGGGATGTCGGCCGAGAGGATCAAGGCGTTGCGGGGGAAAGGCGTGGTTTGAGGGGCAGCGCGGGCCGGCGTTGCCGCCGGTTGCTTGTCCACCGGACATGATCCATATCAAGCCGGGCGTGCCCGGTTCCCGGCAGAATGTTCCTGAATTGCAAGCCTTCCAACTCCCACCCAAGGTGAGGCCCATGTTCCCGGAATTCCGCGACCAGATATCCATCCTCAAAACACAAGACGCCCACTTCGCGCGGCTGTTTTCCCGCCACAACGAGCTGGACCAGGAGATCAAGAACATGGAGGCGGGCGTGGTGCCCGCCGACGGCGTCGCCATCGAAGTCCTCAAGAAGGAGAAGCTACACTTGAAGGACCAGCTCTACGTCATACTGCGCAAAGCTTCGGCTTCCTGACGCCAATTCCATCTCCGCCAACCAAAGGCCATCACATGTTCAAACACATCCTGCTTCCCGTTGACGGGTCGGAACTCTCGCAAAAGGCAACCCCGGCGGCCATCGAGTTTGCACGGACGACCGGCGCCAAACTGACGCCCTACATTTGCCTGGAGGAATATCCCTTCCTGCAGTCCAGCGACGCGGGCCATGAGAAGAGATCGGTTTTCGAGCATCGCATCGAGGCGGCAGCGCGCGAGGAACTGGCGAAGATCGAAGCCGCCGCGGCGCAGGCGGGCGTACCGTGTACAGGTGCCACCTCCATTGCGGCCGCGCCCTATCGGGGCATCATCGCCACGGCGACGGAGCTGGGTTGCGACGTTATCTTCATGGCCTCGCATGGACGGCGCGGCATCAGCGGCCTGCTGCTCGGCAGCGAGACCCAGAAAGTGCTGACACATAGCGATATCCCGGTGGTGGTGTTCCGCTGAGGGCGGCTTGCGTCTCGCCCGCTTGCGGGTGAGACGCAGCGTATCGGAAGGTCAATGCCAGCGGACCGCCCTTGTGCAACCTGGCGCCGCTACTCCCCCCACCACCGCCACCACCTCCCCCTCGTTCACGCTATCCCCCTGCGCGGACCATCGGGCGCTCCGCCATAAGGCCATCTCCCGGCGGCTCAGGCCGCGCATTCCATCATCTGCCGCTGCCGGTATTCCCCCGGCGCCACGCCGGTCCATTTCTTGAATGCCCGGTGGAAGGTGCTGGGCTCGGAGAATCCTACGCGCAGCGCCACCTGCTGCAGCGGCAAGTCCGTGTGTTCCAGGAAGGCAATGGCGGCATCGCGGCGCAGGCTGTCCTTAATGCTCTGGTAGCCGCGGCCTTCGTCGCGCAGGCGGCGGCGCAGCGTTTGCGGCGTCAGGCGCAGCGTCTCGGCCATCTGCTCCAGCGAGGGCAACTCGCCGTCCAGGTGGCAGCGCAGGTGGCGGCGGATACGCTCGGCCAGGCAGGAGTCGTCGCGGTAGCGGGTCAGCAGGTTGCGCGGCGTGTCATGGAGGAACTCCCGCAGGCTGCCCGCGTCCTGTACTACCGGCAGGCGCAGCCAGCCGGCATCGAAGTGCAGTGCGGTGTACGGCTGGCCGTAGCGGACCCGCGTGTTGAAGACCCGTTCGGTGTCCGTCAGGCGGGACTGTCCGCCAGTCTGGCCCGTGGCTGACGCGGCCATGTCCACGCCGGCGAGCGGGATGCGCTGCGCCGCCAGCCAGTTGGCCACGCCGTAGGCCTGGAAGGCAAACGTGGATTCCGCGTAGTGCCGGCAGGGCGTGGCGGGCGCGCGCGGCAGCAGCAGCAGGGTGGCGACGCCGCCGCGCTGCTGCAACCGCGGGACGAAATCGTCCAGGTGCAGGCGGTACTGGTGCAGGCCGGCGTGCAGGGCGTCTTCCAGCGTGGCGCAATGGATCAGTGCCTGGCAGGCCTGCGCGAACACGCCCGGCGCCACCGGTCGGCTGAGCAATCCCCAGAATTCGTCGCGCATGACGCGGCGCATGGATCGCATCAGCGCGGCAAACTGGCCCTGGGTCACGCGCGCGCTGGGCGATTGCAGCAAGGCCGGCGAGATGGCCGCGCGGCGCAGCAAGGCGTCGATGTCGCAGCCCAGGCGCCTTGCCCCCTGAATGATCTGGTGCACTTGCAGGACCGCGATGGTATGGCGTGCGGGCGGCTGGCCGGCGCGCGGCGCCTCGTGCACGCGCGGCAGTCGCGCGGCCATCGCGCCGGCCGGGCGGGAGCCGAGCGGCACCGGCATCGATGACGGCGCGGGCGCTCTGAGTACGGCGATATGCATGGTCTCCTTGTCCTCGTTGGACGCCCCGGTCAGTCCGGCCATCCGCGCCTTCGCTGCACCGCAGCGCGCCAGGCGCACGGACGGATCGTTGCCCGTCATGTACCGGTTCGGTGCCGGTTCTCTGCCGGCCATGCTCGCCAGTTAGCCCGAAGCGGCGCACCTGCACAATCCGGATTTACCAAAGGCAGGCTTTTTCCTGAGCGATTCGGCCAATCATTTTGGGCCGAATGGTCATTGTCCACGCAGTGCAGCATCGCGCAATCTCATCTCTTGCCGGCACCAGGCCATTGGGGCGTGGCGGGCGCTTCAACGATGGGAGGCAGGATGCAGTCAGAACGTCGCAGGACCCTGTTGCGGTTTGGCGCGGCCTCGCTGGCCGCGGGTGGCGGCTTCGCCGGGCTGGCCAGCGCGCTCGCGCAAGGCACCGGGGCGTCCGGCTATCCGGCCCGGCCCGTGCGTCTGGTCGTGCCGTATCCGGCCGGTGGCGCCACCGATGTGCTCGCGCGCGCCATTGCCGCTCCGCTCGGCCAGCAGTGGCAACGCACGGTGGTGGTGGAGAACCGCCCCGGCGCCAGCGGCATGATCGGCGCCGACGCGGTGGTCAAGGCCGCTCCCGACGGCTACACGCTGTTGCTGACGCTGACCAGCGTGGTGCAATTGCCCAGCCAGTACGCCAAGCCGCCCTTCGACCCCGTGCGCGACCTGACCGCCGTGTCGGAACTGGCGACCACGCACCTCGTGGTGGCTGCCAACTCGTCCATGCCAGGCAACCTTGCCGAGATGGTGCAGTTGGCGAAGAGCCGTCCCAAGGCTTATTCCTACGGCACCTACGGCACCGGCAGCGGTGCCCATCTCTATATGGAGGTGTTCACCGGCACGGCCGGCCTGGACATGGTCCATGTGCCATACAAAGGCGAGGCGCCGCTGCTCAACGATCTGCTGGGTGGCCAGGTGTCGCTGGGCACGATTTCCGTGATGGGAATCAAGCCGCACTTGCGGACCGGCAAACTGCGCGCGCTGGCGGTGGTGGGCAACACTCGCGCGCCCCTGCTGCCGGATGTGCCGACCTTCCAGGAACTGGGCTACCGCGGCCTCGACGGCCCCGGCTGGTTCGGCCTGTTCGCCCCGGCCGGCACGCCCCGGCCCATCGTGGACAAGGTTTCGGCGGATGTGAACGCCATCCTGGCCAGCCCCGATATCCAGCAGCGCATGACCGACCTCGGCTTGATCGTGAAAGGGTCGCGGCCGCAGGAGTTCACCGAGGTGGCGCGTGCCGACCAGGCTTACTGGGCCGGCGTGATCCGCAAACTCAATATCCGGCTCGACTGAGCCGGCGGCATTCTCCGGTCCCCTCTGGAACCGACCTGACAGGAGCAGCGATGCAGCACAAGCGCCGCAAGGCATTGCAGCAGATCGGAGCCGGCGCCCTCGCCGCCGGTGGCCTCGGGCTAGGCTTGCGCCCGGCCCGCGCAGATAGCTTCCCGGCCAAGCCGGTGCGGCTGGTCGTGCCCTATCCGGCGGGCGGTGCCACCGATGTGCTGGCGCGCGCCATTGCCGAGCCGCTCGGCAAGATGTGGCAGCGTCCCATCGTGGTGGAAAACCGCCCCGGCGCCAGCGGCATGATTGGTGCCGACGCGGTGGCCAAGGCCGATGCCGACGGCCATACCGCGCTGCTGACCATCACCACCCTGGTCCAGGCGCCGAGCCTGTACGCCAAGGCGCCTTTCGACCCGGTGCGCGATTTTGCGCCGGTGTCCAACCTTGGCACTACCAGCCTGGTATTCGCGGTGCACAACTCGGTGCCCGCCACCACGCTGGCCGAGTTCATCGCGCTGGTGAAGTCCAGGCCGAAGCAATTCAACTACGGCTCCTTCGGCACCGGCTCCAGCGGCCATCTCTTCGGGGAAGTCTTCAACGACGCCGCCGGGCTCGACATGACCCATGTGTCCTACAAAGGCGAGGCGCCCGAGCTGAACGACCTGCTTGGCGGCCAGGTGCCTGCCGCCATCATCTCCGTCATGGGCGCCCGCCCGCACACCGCCACCGGACGGCTGCGCGCGCTCGCGGTGACCGGGCCGGCGCGCGCACCGCAATTGCCAGACGTGCCGACCTTCCGCGAGTGCGGCATCGCGGGCATGGATGCGATGGGCTGGTTCGGGCTGTTGCTGCCGGCCGCCGCGCCGCGCCCGGTGGTGGAGAAGTTCTCCGCCGACGTCAACCGCGTGCTGGCGATGCCCGCCGTGCGCGGCCGCATGAGCGAGATGGGCGTGGTGCTCATGGGCAGCACGCCGGACGCCTTCGGCGACACCATGCGCAGCGACTACGCGCGCTGGGGCAAGGTCATCCGCACCCGGAATATCCGCCTTGACTAGAGCCGCGCCGGCGGCGGCCGGCGATTTCCTTACTTTGTGTTCGCCATGAATCAAGTTGCTTGCGCTTCTCCCTCCCCGGCCTACCGCTCTCCCTTCTGGCCGCCCGGCATGCCGGCCGAGGTGCGCGTTCCACGCACCAGCCTGGTTTATAACGTCGAGGTCGCCGCCCGGCGCTATCCCGGCAAGACCGCGATCCAGTACCTCCATACCCCCATCACCTACGCCAGCCTGCACACGCAGATCGAACGCATGGCCGGCTACCTGCAGCAAGTTGGAGTGGCGCCGGGCGACCGGGTGGTGCTGTTCAGCCAGAACTGCCCCCAGTTCATCGTGGCGTACTACGCCATCCTGCGCGCCGAGGCCGTGGTGGTGCCTGCCAACCCGATGTGGCTGACCGGCGAACTGGAGCATGTGGTGGAGGACAGCGGCGCGGTGGCGGCCTTCGTCGCGGCCGAGCTGTATCCGCGCATCGCGCCGCTGCATGGCGCCAGGCTGCCGCATGTGATCGTGCACCAGTACGGCGACATGCTCGACAGCGCCTGCGGCACCGACGGCATACCCGCCTGGCTTTACGAGCGCGCCCCGCTGCCCGCATCCGTGCCGGAAAACGCCACGCTGGCGCAGTGGACGCAGGCCGACGCCGCGGGCCATGTCCCGCGCGAGCACCAGGCTGGCTACGACACCCTGTGCATGCTGGCCTATACATCCGGCACCACCGGCAACCCGAAGGGCTGCATGCATACGCACGGATCGCTGATGAGCGCTGCGGTGGGCTCGCAGTTGTGGCGTGGCGCCAGCCCGGAAGGCGTGTCACTGTCGGTCGCGCCGATGTTCCACCTGCTCGGGATGCAGAACGGCATCCATGCACCGCTTTACCTGGGCGCCACCATTGTGCTGCTGCCGCGCTGGGATCGCGCGCTGGCAGCAGACCTGATCGAGCGCTACCAGGTTTCCACGTGGGGCGCCCCACCCGCCATGCTGGTGGACTTCTTCGCGCAGCCCGGCATCGCCGAGCGCGATCTTTCCAGCCTCGCCTACCTGGGCGGCGGCGGCGCCGCCATGCCCGACGCCGTGGCGACCATGCTGCAGGAGCGCTTCGGGCTGCCCTACGTGGAGGCTTACGGCCTGACCGAAACCGCCGCCTTCCTGCTGTCCAACCCGCGCCACCGGCCCAAGCGCGAATGCCTGGGCATCGCCACCTTCGGCGTGGACGCGCGCGTGATCGACCCACACACGCTGGCCGAGTTGCCGCAGGGCGAACTGGGCGAGATCGTGACCCACGGCGCGCAGGTGATGCGCGGCTACTGGCGCAACCCGCAGGCCGATGCCGAATCGTTCGTCGAGATCGATGGCAAGCGCTTCCTGCGCACCGGTGACCTGGGTTTCATGGATGCCGAAGGCTACTTCTTCATGCGCGACCGGCTCAAGCGCATGATCAATGCGTCCGGCTTCAAGGTCTGGCCGGCCGAGGTGGAGAACCTGCTCTACGGGCATCCAGCCATCCACGAAGCCTGCGTGATCGCCGCGCGCGATGCGCGCCGGGGCGAGACCGTGAAGGCGGTGGTGGCGCTCAAGCCGGGCGCGCGCGGCACGCCCGAGGCCAGCGCCGAGCAGATCATGGCGTGGTGCCGCGAGCGCCTGGCCGCCTACAAGGTGCCGCGCATCGTCACTTTCGTCGATGCCCTGCCCAAGTCCGCCACCGGCAAGATCCAGTGGCGGGCGCTGCAGGAGCAGGAGCAGGAGCAGGGACAAGATCAGGACCCGCCGCCGCAACCGGAAGCCGCCGGACGCGCGGCCTGAACGCTACAAGAGGAGACAGCATGAAAGCAACGAGACGCAACTGGCTGGGCCAGGCGGCAGCACTGGGCAGCGGCGTGCTGCTGGCCGGATGGCAATGGCCGGCACTGGCGCAGGGCAACTATCCGGCACGGCCCATTCGCATGGTGGTGCCTTATCCCGCCGGCGGCGGCACCGACACTATCGCGCGCATGATCGGCCAGCGCCTGACCGAGGCCTGGGGCCAGCCGGTCGTGGTCGACAACAAGCCCGGCGCCAGCGGCATGCTCGGCAACGACATCGTGGCCAAGGCGCCACCAGACGGCTACACGGTGCTGCTCGGCATTACCGCCATGATCCAGTCGCCCAGCCTGTACAAGCGCATTCCCTATGACGTGACGCGCGATTTCGCGCCGGTCTCGCTGATTGCCAGGTCCTCCGACCTGTTCGTGGTGCCCAACCGGGTGCCGGCCAATACATTGGCCGAGTTCGTCGCCCTGGCCAAATCCGGCAAGCTCAGCTACGGCTCCTACGGCAACGGCACTTCCTCGCACCTGCACGGCGAGCTGTTGAAGATGCAGGCGGGGCTGGAGCTGACGCACATTCCATACAAGGGCGCCGCGCCGCTGATGAGCGACGTGCTTGGCGGGCAGGTGGATTCGGCCTTCGTCGACGTGACCTCCGCCAACAGCCATCTGAATAGCGGGAAGTTCAGGATTCTCGCCATCACCGGCACCCAGCGCTACAAATCGCTGGCGGCCGTGCCGACCTTCGCGGAGGCCGGTTTCGCCGGGTTTGAGCCAAGCGGCTGGTTCTCGGTGTTCCTGCCGGCCAATACGCCGCGCGACGTGGTCAATCGGCTCTCGACCGAGATCGGCCGCATTGTGCGCCTGCCCGAAGTCTCGCAGAAGCTCTCGGCGATGGGGCTGCAGCCGGTCGGGTCCTCTTCCGAAGAGCTGGCGGCGTTGGTCGCGACGGATACCCCCAAGTGGGCCCGCATCGTGCGCGACGCGCACATCCAGCTCGACTGAGGCAGCGGATTTATGCCGCCTTCAACACATATGCGCTGATTGACCGCGAGACCGGGCAGGCGGAACTGCAACGCAACACGGCTCGTACCGGCTTGAAGAAAGGAAGGCAACAGGCAGCGCGGACCCTCGTTCGTGCCGCGCAACGCAATATCCATCAAGGAGACATCATGGGAAATACCGACAAGAACATGGCGATGGCAGCCCGCAAGGTGCCCTGGATGAATGAAGAGCTGGGCATGTTCCAGGACACCGTGCGCCGCTTCGTCGAGCGCGAGCTGGTGCCGAACGAAGCCCGCTGGGCCGAACGCGGCTACATCGACCGCGAAGTCTGGAACCGCGCGGGCGAAGTCGGCCTGCTGTGCGCCAGCATTCCGGAAGAGTACGGCGGCGGCGGTGGGAACTTTGCGCACGAGGCGGTGATCTGTATCGAAATGGCGCGTGCCATCGCCACCAGCCTGGGCAACGGCGTGCACAGTGGCATCGTGGCCCATTACTTGCTCAACTACGGTACCGAGGCGCAGAAGCGCAAATGGCTGCCCCAGATGGCGTCAGGCGCCATGGTGGCCGCCATCGCCATGTCGGAGCCCGGCGCGGGCTCCGATCTGAAGTCGGTACGCACCCGAGCGGTGCGTGAAAAGACCCAGAACGGAGACATCTATCGCATCAACGGTGCAAAAACCTTTATCACCAACGGCTACCACGCCGACCTGATCTGCGTGGTGGCCAAGACGGATCCCGAAGCCGGCGCGCGCGGCGTCTCTCTCATCATGGTCGAGACCCGGGACCTGCCCGGCTTCAGGCGTGGACGTATCCTTGAAAAAATCGGACAGAAGGGCCAGGACACCGCCGAGCTGTTCTTCGACGATGTCTGCGTGCCGGTGGATAACCTGCTGGGCGAAGTGGAGGGGCAGGGTTTTTATCAATTGATGCAGCAACTGCCGCAGGAGCGCATGATCATCGCGCTCGGTGCGGTGGCGAGCATGCAGCGCGCCATCGAACTCACGACCGACTACGTACGCGAGCGGCAGGTGTTCGGAAAACCGCTGATCGATATGCAAAACACGCGCTTCAAGCTCGCGGAGTGCAAGACCGAGGCAACCATCGCCGCAACCTTCGTCGATGATTGCATGGTGCGGTTGCTCGCCGGCGAACTCGATGCCCCCACCGCGGCGATGGCGAAGTGGTGGTGCTCGCAGAAGAACTGCGAAATCATCGACGAATGCCTGCAGCTGCATGGCGGGTACGGCTATATGCTCGAATACCCGATCGCCCGCATGTATGCGAACGCGCGGGTCAGCAAGATTTACGGCGGCTCCAACGAGATCATGAAGGAGCTGGTGGCGCGCACGCTTTGATGCGCGAGGGGCCATGCGGGCAGCCACTCATGCCAATGCCGTAGGACGTTGGAAGTAGGCTGCCCGCAAAGCCCGGCGCAGCGAGGGTTGGAGGTATCGATGCGTGCTTCTCGTTACAAAACCAACTGTGCAGGGAGTACAGGAAAGGTGTAATGTGTGTCACAAGACATGGTTCAAATGCCCGTCGCGAGCGGGGCCTGGGGTGGTGGTACGGTGAGTCGAGCGGATCCGTTGCACAGTTGCAAAGTTCGTCAACCGAGTCTCAGTTCCTGCCGTTATTTGACTATGATTAAGTAAAGATTTCGCAACATGGCAGCACCGCCAAGCCGGGGTGGCGGAGCCGCAAGCGCTGCCGCGGAATCTTGAGTTGTAGTAGATGTAGTAGATCTACCATCGCCTCGGACGGGACTCTGACGGGAGTGAGGTATGGACATTTTCGGCCACTACGCCACACGCTTCGAAGCTCGCAAGGAAGAGGAATACAGCATCCAGGAGTATCTGGATATCTGCAAGAAGGATCCTTCCGCCTATGCGACCGCGGCCGAGCGCATGCTCGCCGCCATCGGTCAGCCTGAACTGGTGGACACCCACCACGATCCTCGGCTGTCCCGCCTGTTCTTCAACAAGGTCATCAGGATCTATCCGGCCTTCCGCGAGTTCTACGGCATGGAAGACACGATCGAGCAGATCGTCGCGTTCTTCAAGCATGCCGCCCAGGGTCTCGAGGAACGCAAGCAGATCCTCTACCTGCTCGGGCCTCCGGGCGGTGGCAAGTCCTCGCTGGCGGAAAAACTCAAGGCGCTGATGGAGCAGGTTCCCATCTACGCATTGAAGGGCTCGCCGATCCATGAATCGCCGCTCGGGCTGTTCTCGCCCGAGGAGGACGGCAAGATTCTGGAAGAGGACTATGGCATCCCGGTGCGTTATCTCAACACCATCGCCTCGCCATGGGCCGTCAAGCGCCTGCACGAGTTCAACGGTGACATCACGCGCTTCCGTGTGGTCAAGCTGCGTCCCTCGGTGCTCTCGCAGATCGCGATCTCGAAGACGGAGCCCGGCGATGAAAACAACCAGGACATCTCCTCGCTGGTCGGTAAGGTCGATATCCGCAAGCTGGAAGATTTCCCGCAGGACGATCCAGATGCTTACTCGTACTCCGGAGGCCTCTGCCTGGCCAACCGCGGGTTGCTCGAGTTCGTCGAAATGTTCAAGGCGCCTATCAAGGTCCTGCACCCGTTGCTGACCGCCACCCAGGAAGGAAACTACAAGGGTACCGAAGGCTTCGGCGCGATCCCCTTCGACGGCGTCATCCTGGCGCACTCGAACGAGGCCGAGTGGACGACCTTCAAGGCGGACAAGAACAACGAGGCTTTCCTCGACCGGATCTACATCGTCAAGGTGCCGTACTGCCTGCGCGTGTCGGACGAGGTGAAGATCTATGACAAGCTGCTGCGCAGCAGTTCGCTGTCGGCCGCGCCCTGCGCGCCCAACACCTTGAAGATGATGGGACAGTTCGCCGTGCTCACCCGCATCAAGGAGCCGGAGAATTCGAACATCTTCTCCAAGATGCGCGTCTATGACGGCGAGAGCCTGAAGGACGTCGACCCAAAGGCCAAGTCGTACCAGGAGTACCGCGACTACGCCGGCATCGACGAAGGCATGAACGGCTTGTCCACGCGCTTTGCCTTCAAGGTCTTGTCCAAGGTCTTCAATTTCGACAACACCGAGGTGGCCGCCAATCCGGTGCACCTGCTCTATGTGCTCGAGCAACAGATCGAGCGCGAGCAGTTCCCGCCGGAACAGGAGGCCAAGCTGCGGTCTTACATCAAGGAGTATCTGACCGCGCCGTTCGTGGATTTCATCGGCAAGGAGATCCAGACTGCTTACCTGGAGTCGTACTCCGAATACGGCCAGAACATCTTCGACCGCTACGTGGTGTTTGCCGACCTGTGGATCCAGGACCAGGAATATCGCGACCCGAACACCGGCGAGATTCTCGACCGCAATGCGCTGAACGACGAGCTGGAGAAAGTGGAAAAACCCGCGGGGATATCCAACCCCAAGGACTTCCGCAACGAGATCGTCAACTTCGTGCTGCGGGCGCGGGCCAACAACGCGGGCAAGAACCCCGCGTGGACCAGCTACGAGAAGTTGCGCATGGTGATCGAGAAGCGCATGTTCTCCACCACCGAAGACTTGCTGCCCGTGATCTCGTTCAACGCCAAGTCCTCTCGCGAGGACCAGGACAAGCACGCGAATTTCGTCAACCGCATGGTTGAGAAAGGCTACACGGCGAAGCAGGTCCGCTTACTTGTGGAGTGGTATTTGCGCGTAAGAAAATCATCGTAACGGCGCCTGGACGAGGCCTCTCCAAGAGGGCAAGCATATGGCCACGGTCATCGATCGGCGCGAGAACGGCGGCAACAAGAGTGCCGTCAACCAGCAACGCTTCATCAAACGCTACCGCGAGCAGATACGCCAGGCGGTAGCGAAGGCGGTGTCCGGCCGGAAGATCATGGACATCGAGCAAAGCGGGCAGGTGTCCATTCCGGTCAAGGACATCTCCGAACCTGCCTTCCACCACGGCCAGGGCGGCCGGCGGGAGTGGATCCATCCGGGCAACAAGAAATTTGTCCGGGGGGATAGCTTCGACCGCCAGCAGCAAGGCGGCGGTGGAGGCGGCTCCAAGGCGAGCGATTCGGGCGAAGGCGAGGATGATTTCGTCTTCACCCTGTCGCGCGAGGATTTCCTCAACTTCTTTTTCGAGGACATGGCGCTGCCGGACATGGCCAAGCGCCACCTCGCCAAGATCGCCGAGGTCCGCAAGGTCAGGGCTGGCTTCTCCATCGACGGTACCCCTTCCAATCTGTCCATCCTGCGCACGATGCGAAGCTCGCTCGGGCGGCGCATCGCCTTGTCGAGCCCCTACCAGAAAAAACTCGTGCTGCTGGAGCAGGAATATGGCGAGGTGCTGGAGCAGGACGGGCCTTATTCGGCACGCGCGCTGGAACTGATGAAGGAGATGCGCCACCTGCGCTCCTGCGTGGAACGCGTGCCCTTTATCGAGAAGCTCGACCTGCGGTACAACAACCGCGTGCTGAAGAAGCGGCCGCAGGCGCAGGCGGTGATGTTCTGCCTGATGGACGTCTCGGGTTCCATGGACGAGAGCCGCAAGGATCTCGCCAAGCGCTTCTTCATGCTTCTGTATCTATTCCTCAAGCGCAACTACGATCGCATCGACGTGGTGTTCATTCGCCATCACACGGTGGCGAAGGAAGTCAACGAGGAGGATTTCTTCCATTCGCGCGAATCCGGTGGTACGGTTGTATCCAGCGCGCTCAAGCTGATGGTCGAGGTGATCCACGACCGCTACCCCGCCAGCCAGTGGAATATCTACTGCGCCCAGGCGTCGGACGGCGACAACTGGGCGGGCGATTCGGAGTTGTGCGGGCGCTTGCTGCGCGAGTCCATCCTGCCGCTGGTGCAGTATTACGCCTATGTGGAGGTGGCTTCGGAGGAACCGCAGAATCTCTGGGAAGAGTATCTGGCGGTGAAGGAGCGCTACGAGAACTTCGCCATGCAGCGCATCATCGGGCCGGACGAGATCTATCCCGTGCTGCATGACCTGTTCCAGAAGAAAGCGGCCTGGCCGTCGAGCCGCTGAGGCAGGTTTTCCCCCTCTCCCCTCTGGGGAGAGGTAGGGGAGAGGGATGGTTTTCAGGCGCGGACGCTTCGTCGATGCACCCGCCCTCTTCCCCGGCCCCTCTCCCGCTCGCGGGAGAGGGGAACAACCCAAGGTCGTTTTGAGACTGACACGCGGGCATGGGCTTCACCCGCAACGGGGGTCGTAAATGGCATATCTCTCCACCGGCTCGGAGTGGACCTTCGAGCTGATCCAGCGCTATGACCGCGAAATCGCCCGCATTGCCGGCGATTTCGGCCTGGACACCTATCCCAATCAGGTCGAGATCATTACCGCCGAGCAGATGCTCGACGCGTACGCGTCGTCCGGGCTGCCCGTCGGCTACAACCACTGGTCGTATGGCAAGCATTTCCTGGCGTCGGAGCGCAGCTACCAGCGCGGGCATATGGGGCTGGCCTACGAGATCGTGATCAACTCGAATCCCTGCATTGCCTACCTGATGGAGGAGAACACCATGCCAATGCAGGCGCTGACAATCGCGCACGCCTGCTATGGCCACAACTCCTTCTTCAAGGGCAACTACCTGTTCCGCACCTGGACCAATGCGGACGCCATCATCGACTACCTGCTGTTCGCCAAGAACTATGTAGCCGAATGCGAGCAGCGTTACGGCGAGCAGGAAGTGGAACAGTTGCTGGATTCCTGCCACGCGCTGCAGAACTACGGCGTGGATCGCTACAAGCGCCCCAAGAAGCTATCCATTGCCGAGGAGCAGGCGCGCCAGACCGAGCGGGAGAATTACCTGCAGACGCAGGTCAACGACCTGTGGCGCACCCTGCCCAAGCACCGCGCGCACGCGCTCGAAGACGATGAAGGGCTGGAGCGCGATGTGCCCTTCCCGCCGGAGCCGCAGGAAAACCTGCTCTACTTCATCGAGAAGAATGCGCCCAAGCTCGCGCCCTGGCAGCGCGAGATCGTGCGCATCGTGCGCAAGATCGCGCAGTACTTCTATCCGCAGCGCCAGACCAAGGTCATGAACGAAGGCTGGGCCACGTTCTGGCACTACACCATCCTGCACCAGCTATATGAAGAAGGCCTGGTCAACGACGCCTTCATGATGGAATTGCTGCAGGCGCACACCAACGTGATTTACCAGCCGCCGTACAACAGCCCGTACTACAGCGGCCTCAACCCGTACACCGTGGGTTTCCTGATGTTCCAGGACCTGCGCCGCATGTGCGAGAACCCGACCGAGGAAGACTATCGCTGGGCTCCGGAATTCGCCGGCAGCGACTGGCGCAAGACGCTCGATTTCGCCATGCGCAACTTCAAGGACGAGAGCTTCCTGCTGCAGTTCCTGTCGCCGCGCGTGATCCGTGAGCTCAAGCTGTTCTCCGTGCTCGACGACGACCGCGAAGGCAAGCTGCGCGTGACCGCCATCCATGACGACGAGGGCTACCGGAATATCCGGCAGTTGCTGGCCAACCAGTACGACTTGTCGAACATGGAGCCCAATATCCAGATCACCAACGTGGATGTGGGCGGCGACCGCTCGCTGACGCTGCGCCACCTGCAGAACGACCGCCGTCCGCTGGCGCAGAACTTCGATGAGGTGATCCGCCACGTCACGCGGCTGTGGGGTTTCACGGTGCGGCTGGAGGTGGCCTACGAAGACGGCCGCCGCGAATCCAAGTACGAATGCAAGCCGGAACGCCGGCATCGCAAGGCCGCTTGATCGCTTCGTTACCGCGCGGGCGGCTGCTGTCGGTTGTCCGCGCGCGGCGTCACGCCGGCCGCGCGCCGGCCCGTGCCGCCGCCTGAAGCGTCCGCATGATGGCCTCCGCGGCCCAGTGCCCGGTCGCCGCGGCAGCCTCCGTGAAGGGCGCGTTCATATAGTCCCCCGCCAGGAAGACCCGTTGCCGTGGTGCAGGCGGACGGCTGCGGTACGCCCGCACATCGGCGGCGCGGCCGACCGGCACGGCGGGCATCGCCTGCGCCCAGCGCGTGACCAGGCAGTCCTCTATCTGACGTGAAATCCCCGGCAGGTGGCGCTCGACCTCGGGCAGCACGTCGGCGAGGATTTGCGCATCGCTTGCGCCCAGCCGGTCGGCGGCGGGGCGGTCTTCCAGCATGACCTGGATCACCTGTCCGTGTCCGTTGGCGGGGTCGCCAAGGTGGTGCTTTCCCGCATCCAGTGCCAGTGCGGCCACATGGCGGCGCTCGGCACGCGGCACCAGCACGCCATAGGTGCCCGCCAGGGCCCGCGGCACACGGAAATCAGGCCGCGCGAGCAGCGACAGGTTGATGGTGCGGCTGTAGCCGGTGGCGAGCAGGCGGCGCTCCAGCGCGTCCGCGCCCGGCCAGGCTTGCCGGGCGAATGGTGCCGGTAACGCGCACACGACAAAGTCGGCGCGGGCTTCGAAGCCCGCACCGCTCACTACCACGCCGGTGTCTTGCTGGCGGATGGCATCGACACGCCGTCCTGTTTCCACACGTAGCGGGCCCGCCAGCGCGCGCGGCAGGCTCTGCATGCCGCCGGCCAGCGAGGTGGTGCTGCAGCGGCGCGCGCCGAAGCCGCTGGCCAGCAGCATCAGCGCCGCGGACGATGTTTCCGGCGTGAGGAAATAGAAGCCTTGCAGCAACGGCTCCGTGACGTAGGCGAGCGCTTCGCCGCAGCCACGGCGGTCAAGCCACTCGCTGGCGGATTCCTCGTCGTAGCGAGCCCATTGGCCCAGGTCGTTGAGCGGCAGCGTGCGCAGTGCGCGGCCTTCACGGCCCAGCGCCAGCCCCAGGCGCAGCCAGGCTGGCAGTCCCAGCAGGCCGCTGCGCAGCGGGTCCAGCATGCTCTGCGCGCGCACGCGGCACGGGCGGCCTTGCCGTATCACCGCGTTGACCTGGCTGGCTGCGCGCAGGCCGCCAGCCAGGCCTAGCTGCCGCGCCAGTGCCGCTAGCACCGTATAGCCAGTGGACAGGAACTGCGCGCCGCATTCGATCACATGCCGTCCGAAGGTTTCAGTGCGCATGCGGCCGCCAGCCTCCTGGGCGGCTTCGAACACGCGCACCTGCACGCCGGCACGCGCGAGTGCATCCGCCGCGCACAGGCCGGCAATGCCGGCGCCGGCTACGATCGCGGTAGGCGCGCGGTGCACGCCGGGGGCGTAAGCCGGCTCTGTCGATGTTGGTGGAACGGGTGACGGCGAGGAAGCGGCATGCATGATCTGGGACCTGTCTCGATGGCCCGTGCGTGACGGGCAGCGTGCGACAATCTAGCGGCTTACCGCATGCCGGCCAATTCGCTTTCCGCTCAGATTCCATCATGCCCGCCGCCACCGAACCGCCCAAGCGCCGCCAGCCCTCGCAGCAGCGCGCGCAACATACCGTGCAAGCCATCTTGCAGGCCGCGGCGAAATTGTTCGCGGAACACGAGATGCGTGGCCAGCCCGAACCTACCACCGAGCAGATCGCCGCCCTGGCGGGCGTATCGGTCGGCTCGCTCTACCAGTACTTCGCCGACCGCGCGGCCATCCTCCGGGCCTTGATCGAGCAACAGCGCGACGCCGCCATGATCGCGCTGGAAACGATGCTGGCCGAGCGCATGGCGGCGGTGCCGGCCACGGCGGGCATGTCCGGGAAGGAAGCCGCCCGCGCCGCGCTGCGCGCCTATGTACAGGCTTATGTGCTCAGTTTCGGCGGGTACGATGACCACACCCGCGCGCTGGCCCGCCTGGCCTGGCGCCACGACCGCGACGAAGACGCCGTGGCGGCGCTGCGCATGGCCAGCGAACGGATTGGCGCGCAACTGCAGGCGCTCGGCATGGGCGCGCTGCGGGTGCCTGCCCCGGCCCAGATGTTTGCGCTGACCCGCGCCTTGTTCGGCGTGGTGCGGGCGGCCTCGCTGGAGCGCTCGCCCCTGCTCGGCAGCCCTGCGCTGGAGGACGAACTCGTTCGCCAGTGCTGGGGCCTGCTGCAGCGCGAGCCGGAAGCCGGCTAGGCCGGCCTGGCCGGCTCTGCGGTTCAGGCCGCGTCGGTACTCCAGCCACGCACCGTATCCACCACCCCTGGCCCGGCCTGGCCGCACACCAGTTCACCCACCACCCGCGCCCAGTACGTTTCCGACCCGTCTGCCAGCCGCCAGGCATGCAGGCGGCGCGTATAGAGTTGCAGGTCGTATTCCTCGGTGATGCCGATGGCGCCGTGCACGGCGTGCGCGATGGCAGCCACCGGCGTGACGGCCTCGCTGGCGTTGAGCTTGCCGATGGCCGCGCGCAGCGGGTCCGGCCGCCAGCCACCGGCGGCGCAGGCGATCTGCGCGGCCATGCGCGCGGCGGTGACGTGCTCGGCCATGATGCTGATCTGGTGCTGGATGGCCTGGAACTTGCCAATGGCGCGGCCGAACTGCTGGCGGTCGTTGGCATATTGCAGCGTCATCTCGAATACATGCGACATCGCGCCAGCCAGTTGCGCGGCATGCAGGCAGGCGCCGGTCTGGCGCAGGGCACCGGCCGGCAGCGTGAAGGCGGGCAAGCCATCGCGCGGGGGGCGCGGCAGGCTCACGGCGAGGTCCGCATGGACGCCGGTCGCGCTGGCCTGTGCCTGGGCGCGCGGCAGCAGCACGCAGTGCGTGTCTTCCTGCACCAGGAACCACGCCGCCTGCGCGCCCCCGGGTACCAGCGCGGTATCCGCGCCGCTGTCGAAGCTCGCGAGCGCGATGGGCTCGGGCGGCACCGCCAGCCCGGCGGCATGCAGCAGCGCGCGGGCGAACAGCGTCTGGCCCAGCGGCAAGGGCACCGCATGACGGCCCAGCGTAAACAACACCGGCGCCAGGTCGTCCAGCGGCAGGCCGGCGCCGCCGGCGTCCTCCGGCAGCAGGCAGTCGGCAAAGCCGCTGTCTTGCAGCGCCTGCCATAGCGGCTGGTGATCTTCGCCGCGTTCCACGGCGCGGACTGCGGCGGGCGTGCAGCAGTCGCGCAGCACGGTATCGAGCGCGTCCGAGTAAGCGTTATGCATGTTGGAACTCCGGTTCAGCGCAGGCCAAGGCCCCGGGCGATCATGCCGCGCAGGATCTCGCGCGTGCCACCGCGCAGCGAATAGGATGGTGCGACCTGGCTGACATAGGCCAGGGTGCGGTACAGGCCGGGATCGGCGGCGAGTTGCGGGTCGGCGCCCAGCGCGGCTTCGGCCAGCGCGGGGATGGACTGTTCGAACTCCGTGCCAAGGTCCTTGACCAGCGCGGCTTCCACCACCGGGCTTTCGCCAGCGGCGAGCCGGGCCGTGACCGCCAGCGACATGGCGCGCAGCACCGCCAGCCTGGCCGCCAGCCGGCCGATGGTGACGGTGTCGCGCCGCGCCTCCGGCACGCGCCGCAGCGCCGCGATCCAGGTATCGAGCAGCACCACGCTGGAATACAGCCGTTCCGGCCCGCTGCGCTCGAAGGCCAGCTCCGCGTTGACCTGTTCCCAGCCGCTGCCTTCGCGGCCGACCAGTGCCTGCGCGGGCAGCATCACGTCCTCGAAGCTGACTTCGGAGAAGTGCGCATCGCCCGCCAGGTCATGAATCGGGCGCACCGTGACGCCTGGCGCGGACAGGTCGACGATGACCTGCGACAAACCGCGCTGGCGGTCCTCGGCATTGCCGGAGGTGCGCACCAGCGCCAGCATGTAGTGGCAGCGGTCGGCATTGGTCGTCCAGATCTTGCGGCCGTTCAGGCGCCAGCCGCCGTCCGGCTCGGGCACGGCGCGGGTGGCCACGCTGGCGAGGTCGGAGCCGGAGTTGGGCTCGCTCATGCCGATGCAGAAGAAGGCCTCGCCCTTGCAGATGCGGGGCAGGTAGAAGGCTTTCTGCTCGTCGCTGCCGTAGCGCAGGATCAGCGGCCCGCTTTGGCGGTCGGCAATCCAGTGGGCCGAAACCGGGGCGCCGCAGGCCAGCAGTTCCTCCACCAGCACGAAGCGCGAGAACGGATCGAGTCCGGCGCCGCCGTATTGCGCGGGCAAGGTGATGCCCACCCAGCCGCGGCCCGCGAGCGCGCGGCTGAAACCGGCGTTGAAGCCCATCCAGGAGCGCGCGCGCTTCTCGGGCGGCAGTTCGGGCAGATGTTCGGCGAGGAAGGCTTTCACCTCGCGCCGGAAGGCGGCAGCCGCCGGTGGCAGGGCGGTGAGTTGGAAGGTACTCAGCAGGGAAGTCAAGACGGTTCTCCGTGACAGGCGGTGCGCGCGATGGGGAAGGGGCGGATCATTCCAGCGTCACGCCGGAGTCCTTCACCACCTTTTGCCAGCGCGTGATTTCCTGCGCCAGGTACTTCCCGTAGGCTTCGGGGCTGTTGCCGCGCGGCTCGGCGCCCTGCGCGGCCAGGCTGGCGCGCACGTCCGGCGCGGCCAGCGCCTTGAGCGTGGCGGCGTTGAGTTTTTGCACGATCTCGGGCGGCGTCCTGGCCGGCACCAGCATGCCTTGCCAGGCGCCCACCTCAAAGCCAGGCATCACGGTCTCGGCCACGGTCGGCACATCGGGCAGTTGCGCGCTGCGCGTGATGCTGGTCACCGCGAGCGCCTTCATGCGCTTGTCGCGGATAAACGGCAGCGAGGAGTTGATGGTGTCGGTCATGAACTGCACCTGGCCGCCGGCCAGGTCGGTCAGCGCCGGCGCGCTGCCCTTGTAGGGCGCGTGCACCGCCGACAGGCCGTTGGCCTGCAGGAACAGGAAAGCCGCGAGGTGGGTCACGTTGCCGTTGCCGGCCGAGCCGTAGGTCAGCTTGCCGGGGTTGGCTTTCAGGTACTGGATGAACTCGGCCAGGTTGGTGGCCGGTACCTGGGCGTTGACCTCCAGCACCAGCGGCACCATCGCCGTCATCGCCACCGGGGCGAAGTCGCGCCGCACGTCGTAGGACAGATGCTTGTACAACGCCGGGCTTAGCGCGATCGACGAGGTGTTGTAGAGCACCGTGTAGCCATCCGCCGGCGATTTGGCGACCAGCTCCGCGGCGATATTGCCATTGGCGCCGGGCCGGTTGTCCACGATCACCTGCTGGCCCAGTTCCTCCGACATCTTCCTGGCGATGACGCGCGACACCAGGTCGGTGGGCCCGCCCGGCGGAAACGGCACCACCAGCTTGACGGGGTGGGCGGGATAGCCGGCGGCGCGGGCAGGGGTTGCGAATGCGCCGAGCACCAGGATCGCTGGGGCCAGCAGGGCGAGCCTGCGGCTGCGGCGGCGAATCGCCGCGCTGGTCCCTTTATCCGTCTTGTCGTTTTTCTTCTTGCCTTGTCCTGGCATGCAGTCTCCTCCGGTGTTGGCGGCTCGCGCCGCGGGCTAACTGGGCCAACGGGCTAGCGGCCGGCCAGCAGGCGCCGGGCGGAATAGGTCATGACGCGTTCATGGCGCTGGTTAAAGACCTCGATGTCCGAGTCCACCACGGCGCGGCCGTTGCGCGAGGTCGGGCGGATGCCCGTCACGGTGACGGTGGCCCAGATCGTGTCGCCTACCACCACCGGGGCCAGGATTTTCTGGGTCAGCTCCAGCATGGCCAGCCCGGTGCCCTGGATCATGGTCTGCAGGATGAAGCCCTCGATCATCGCGTAGGTCAGCGCGGCGGGCACGGGCCGGCCATGAATGGCGCCGCCGTCGTAGCCCGCTTCGATAAAGATGGCCTCCAGCATGCCGGTGACCGAGATGAAGTTGACCAGGTCGGTCTCGGTCACGGTGCGGCGAAAGGTCTGGAAGGCCTGGCCTTCCTTGATGTCCTGCCAATAAAAGCCCTGGCCGAGGCGGGGAAGTTGGGTATGGGGCACGGCGTCTCCTGGTGAGGGCCGCCATCGGCGGCCGGCTTCCTTTATGTTAGGAGCGGGAATGGGGCAGGGGTTAGGCGTCGGCGGCCGGGGGCGCGCAATAGGCTGCGCCGTCCCGTCCCAGCTCGTCGATCTGCTGGGTGGTCAGGCCCGCCTCGCCGAGCAGTCCGCGGGTGTGCTCCCCCAGGCGCGGCGGCAGTGCCGGCGCCGCGCGTTCACCGTCGAACCGCACCGGTGCGCCGGGAAAGCGCAGCGTGCCCATGGCCGGGTCGTCCAGCATGTCGAAGAAGCCGGTGGCGCGCAGGTGCGGGTCGTCCACCAGTTCGGCGAGCTGGTTGACGCGCGCGACCGGGATCTGCAGCGTTTCGCACAGCGCCAGCCAGGCGTCGGTGGTGCGCGCGCGCACGATTTCGCCGGTCAGTTCGTACAGCGTTTCGATATGCTGCGTGCGCGCGGCGATGCCGGTGAAACGCGCGTCGGCCGCCAGGTCGGGACGGCCCGCGGCGGTAAAGAAGTCACGCCAGTGCGCATCGGTGTACGGCATCATGCAGACGTGGCCGTCGGCGGTCTGGTACGGCCGGCGCAGTGGCGCCAGCACGCGCGGATAGCCGGCAGGCCCGCGCGGCGGTTCGAAATGCTGGCCGTACAGATGTTCGACCAGGTTGAAGGCCACCATCGACTCGAACATCGGCACTTCCACCAGCGTGCCCTTGCCGCCCTGGCGCTCGCGCCCGGCAAGGGCGGCCGAGATCGACAGCGCCGCCACCAGGCCACTGGTCTTGTCGGCCGCGATGGTGGGGAAATAGCGCACAGTGCCGGTTTGCGCCGCCATCAGCGCGGCGTTGCCGGACAAGCCCTGGATGATGTCGTCGTAGGCCGGGCGGCCGCCATAGGGACCCTCCTCGGCAAAGCCCAGCAAGCTGACGTAGACCAGGCGCGGATGGCGCGCCATCACGGCGGCGGGTTCCAGCCCCAGACCGCCCAGCTTCTGCGGGCGCATGCTGTGCACGAACACATCGGCGCTCGCCAGCAGGCGCTCCAGCGCGGCCTGGGCCGCGGGCAGCTTGAGATTGAGCGCCACGCTCTTCTTGCTGCGGTTCACGCCCAGGAAGATGGCCGACATGCCGTCTTCGGCGGCGGGGCCGGTGCGCCGCGTGGAATCGCCTTCGGGGGGTTCCACCTTGATCACTTCGGCGCCGAGGTCGGCCAGCCACTGGCTGGCGTACGGGCCCATCACGACCGTGGATAGGTCGATCACGCGGATGCCTGAGAGGGGCAACATGCCTGGGGTCTCCTGTCTGTTCTTGTGCCGGTTGCCGCTTGCGGCCGGGTGTGGCCGTGCGAATGCCGATGGTCACAGGGTAGAACAGGGCAATGGTTTGCGTCTAATATTAGATTTTTAGGATCCGATATTCAGCGGATATCAACGTGGACCTTCGTCAAATTCAGCAGTTCGTTGCCCTGGCCGAGACCGGGAACTTCCATCGCGCGGCCGAGCGCCTGCACATGGCGCAGCCGCCACTATCCATTTCGATCCGCAAGCTGGAGGATTCGCTCGGCACGCCGCTGTTCGTGCGCACTTCGCGCGGGGTGCGGCTGACCCAGGCCGGCGAGGCCGCGCTGCACGATGCCCGGCGCGCGCTGTTCCACGTGGCCCAGGCGCGTGCGGCGGCGCTGGCCGCGGCGCATGGCGAACGCGGCGCGTTGCGCGTGGGCTTTGTCGGATCGGCTACCTATGCCTTGCTGCCCAGGCTGATCCCGGCGTTCCGCGCGGCCCACCCTGGCATCGAGCTGATCCTGCATGAATCCACCTCGGCGGCGATCCTGGACCGGCTGGAGCGCCATCAGCTCGATGCCGGGCTGGTGCGCTTTCCCATCCTGAGCAGTGGCGGCTATACGCTCATGCCGCTGGAGACCGACGAATTCGTGGCCGCGGTGCCGGCCGACAGCCGCTTTGCCGCGAGCGATGCGATCGCGCTCAAGGCACTCGCTGGCGAGCCCTTCATCATGCATCCGATCGCGGATGTGCCAAACCTCCAGGCGGTGGCCATGATGCTTTGCCAGCAAGCGGGCTTCGTGCCGCGTGTGACGCAAGAGGCGGTGCAGGTGCAGACCATCGTCAGCCTGGTGGAGAGCGGCCTGGGGGTGGCGCTGGTGCCCAGCGTGGCGGCGCGCTATACCAACCGACGCGTGCGTTTCCTGCGGCTGACCAGTCCGCGGCCGGCCGCGCGCATCGGCATTGCGCTGGCCACGCCCACCGACAGCGACGATCGCCAGGTGCAGCGCCTGCTGGAGGTAGCCCGCGCCGCGGCCGGCTAGGCCGGGCTCGTGGCCTGGATCAGATGGACACCCGGCCGCCACGCGGCGTGCCGGCGCGTTCCAGCGCCACGCCCGGCAGCAGGTGTAGCAGGCGCACCAGTTCGCTTTGGCGGTGGGTGCCGGTCTTGCGCAGGATGTCGCGGATATGCACGCGTACCGTATGCGGAGAAACAAACTCGCGTTCGGCGATTTCGTTGAGGGTTTCGCCGGCCGCAAGGCGGATGGCGACGATGCTTTCCTTGCGCGACAGGCCGAACAGCGAGGTCAGCACCGAGGTGTCGAGCACCGAGCGCGATTCCGAATTGCCCATCAGCACCATGGCGAACGGCAGTTGCCACGGGCCTTCCACCGGCTGGCGCGCCACCAGCGGCAGCACGATGATGGGCACGGGCTGGCCGCCCGAAGTGATATGCATCCACGAGCCGGCCGCCGCCTCGCCACTGCGGGGATGCATGGCGCGCTCCAGCAGCTTGTGCAGCGTGACGTGCAGGTTGGGATCGTGGGCGGTGAGCACGCCGCTTTCCAGCGCCAGCTGGCTGTCGGCCTGCACCAGCGCTTCGGCCCAGATATTGGCGTAGCGCACACGCATGTCGGCCTGCAGCACCATCACGCCGAAGTCGAGCGAATCGAGCCCGGCCAGGCCAAGGGCGGCCAGGCCGCTCAGTTCGAAGTTGCGCTGCTGCATGCGCGCGGCGCGTGCCCAGTGCGGCAGCACGCGCGCCAGACGCCGGCTGCGGCAGGCCGAGGCGTCCGTGCCACCGAAACCGGCGCCCTGCCGGCCGTCGCGGCCGGTGCCGCCCATCAGCACGCAGACCTCGGCGGTATCGAGCAGGCGGATGCCTTGCTCCAGGTCGGCGCCATGCGCCGGCGCTCGCCAGGGTGCTTCGTCCTCGCCTTCGCCCGCGTGGGCGACGGCGAGCGTGCGCGCCGGCAGGTTCGCCAGCGCGTGCAGGCCCTCCGGGACATGCGTGCCTTGCGCCGAGAAGCAGCCGTGCGGGGTGACGCCGAGGCGTGCCTGCCCGGACAACTTGTCCCATACCAGGTAATGCGGGCTGTCGGTGTCGGTGTAGCTGGAGAAGAGGCCGAGCGCGGCAGGCATGGCGGTGACATCAAGCGCCGACTCATAGATCGAATCGATCAGACGATGGAAGTCTTCGTCCGCCGATGGATGGTAGCCCATATTGTTTTTCTCCCCGGTGGCTTTCGCCCGATTCCGCTTTGCGCTTTTTCCTGGCCAGCTGGTACGGCTGGCTCGCGATGGCCGGCTCCGATGTGGCGTGCGCCACCGGACAGGATCGGGTCGCCCGTTTTACAGGGCGCCGTTTCTCTGCGTTACCGCTGGCGGCATTATGCGTATCCGAGCATAACTTCGCAAACGGCAGTGTTGTATAAGCTGTTGTTTTGCCGATTATTTCAAAATATTTCAGCGCTGAAATACCGCCGCCCGGCACACGGGCCGGCAAGGCGTACCCGTTTCTGCGTGCGTCTTGTGCATCCCGTCGCAGGCTCAGCCGGCGGCGGGCGCGCCTGGCGTGCGGGCGGCGGCGGCACCAGCTGCCAGGTCATCGGCCTGAACTGCCTGGCCAGCGGCGAGTGTTCCGCCTTCGACCTGCACCGTCACCCGTTGGGTGGCCATGCTGATGCCGTGCTGGTCAAACTTGCGTTTGAGCCGGAGGTTGAAGGCGCGCGTGATTTCCGCCTGGGTCAGCGGCCGGGTCTTGAACTGGGCCAGCACCACCGACCCGCCGGGGTCGAAGCGATCGAGGCCAAGGATATCGAGGCCGGACAGCAGGTTGCGGGCGTAACGGAAATCGCGTGCTACTTCGTTGCCGGTCTCGCGGATCAGTTCGATGGCGCGATCGAGATCGCTGCCATAGGCCACGCCGATGTTGAACACGGCATAGGCATAGCCGCGCGACATGTTCTTGATGGCCTTGATCTGGCTGTACGGCAGCACGTGAAGCGCGCCCTTGCCGTCGCGCAGCTTCACGGTGCGGATGGTCATGGCCTCCACCGTGCCGGCATGGTCGGGCAGTTCCACCGAATCGCCGATCGCGATGGAGTCTTCCACCACGATAAACAATCCGGTGATCAGATCCTGCACCAGGCTCTGCGCGCCGAAGCCGATCGCCAGGCCGACCACGCCGGCGCCGGCCAGCAGCGGTGTCACATTGACGCCGAGGTTGGCCAGCACCACGATCAGCGTGATGACCAGCAGCGCCACGAACAAGGCATTGCGCACCAGCGGCAGGATGGTCTTGGCCCGCAGGCTGGGCGCCTGCCCGCGGCCATAGGCAGGCGTCAGCGTTTGCGTGATGGCCGTATCGATCAGCAGCCACAGCAGCCAGGACATCAGCACCGTGCTGGTCACGCTGAACACCGCCTCGCCGATGCGCTTGCCGACCGGCGTCGACTCGATCAGCGAGAGCAGCGATATGCCCCAGATGCGGCTGGCCAGTTCGAAGTAGGCGAACCAGATCACCACCCGTACCAGCGCCACGGCGAAGCGCCCGAAACGCGCCAGGTAGGCCGAGCGCTGGCGGTCGCGAAAGCGTGGCGCGCGGTGCGCGGCCTTGGGCGAGCGGCCGGTGATGAGCGTCAGCAGCAGCGCGGCGACGAACAACGCTACCGAGCCCACCGTGCGCCGCAGGAAGATGTCGGCGTGGCCGGTGGCCAGCACTGTGCCGGCCACCGAGGCCACCACCACCGCCAGCACCGGCAGGTGCCAGGTCGAGCCCACCAGGCGCAACAGATCCATGATGGCGGGATGTTCCTGGCGGAAGGCGAGCGGCCGGTTGCCGATGATCTGGCCGATCTGCCGGCGAAAGCGCAGCGTGAAACAGGCGATCAGCAGCGCCGCGGCGATATTGGCCACGGTGGAGATCAGCGCCGAGAGGTTGGTGCCGAGCGAGGCGATCACCCGGGCGTCGTTGGTGACGTCGCCCAGTGCCGCCAGGACGCCGGTGGCGAACAGCAGCCCGCGCGAGTGCAGCAGCAGGTCATGCACCGCGTGGGAGCGATGCGCGGACCTGAACAGCGCGAAGATGACCTGGCACACCGCACCCATCACGGCTCCCGCCACCACCGAATAAGCGATCACCATGCCGGCCACGCTGGCGGGCGAGCGCTCGAACATGCTGCTGGAGAGCAGCATCGCCAGGGCGAAGGCCGCGACCCACGGCGCCACCCTGCGCAACATGTACAGCCCGACGTCCATCCAGGACGGTACTGTCGGCAACTCGTGGCGCACGGCCGGCCGGATGCGCCGGTGGCGCACCCGCCTGACGACCTCCAGCAGCAGCCATCCGGCCAGGAACCAGGCCGAGAGCACCGTGCAGAACTCCCGCGCCGATTGCCACGGCGAGCGGGTCCCGTTGACGGTCAGCGCGGCCTGCCACTCCTCGCCGGCGAAATCGATCCGCCAGCGCCAGTAATGCCATGGCCCCTTGTCCTTGCCCAGTGTCGCGTCGAGGTGGTCCACCGCCTCGGCAATCGCCCCGAGCAGGCCCGGCTGCGGCGCCGACGCCGCGCTGGCCGCATCGACACCCTGGCGCAGCGTCTGCAACTGCTCCACCAGGGCCTTGCGATCCTTGTCGCTCTGCAACGTGGTGATGACCTGATCAAGCGACTGGGCAAGCGGCTCGCTGGCGGCGGGGTGCGAGGCCGGCGCGGCGTCGGCCTTGACGGCTGCCGCCAGCGTGGCCAGTCCGGGCGGCGCCGCGAGCGCCGGGCGCGCCAGCAAGGCGCCGGCCAGCGCGAGCCACAGCCCAAGCAGCAGCGGAACCAGTGCGGCGCCACTGGCGCGGGTGGTGGCCATTGGCGTTTTCGGGGACCTGTTCAGGAGCGTCATCGCATGCACGTAGAGGGCTGCCGGTCCTAGCCGGGGAATGCCTGACACTGTAGCGCATCGCGGATACCGCACCCCTGTTCGGCCAGCGCTTTGCCGTCATGGGCATTCAGAGGCACATCGTACGTGTGGCCGATCCCTCCCAAAGCCGGGGCACGCGTGCGGTGCCGGGCTCGCGGTCAACGCAGTGGCGATGCGGGCCGTTGAGTGAGGTATTGCGTGTCGGTCGGGTTGCGGCTGTCTGCAGCCCTGTCGTTTCCTTGTCCCATTGGCATTGTTACCGCAGGAGCCTGTCATGAATGCTATGAAAGCCGTCACCGTCTCGCCCGCCATGTTCAGCCGGCGCGTCGGCTTGCCCATGCTGCTGGCCGCCGCGCTCTTCGTCTCGATCCCGCACCTGGCGCGTGCCCAGGCCGCGCCGGCGGCTCCGGCCGCTCCCGCGGCCGCCCCGCCGATGGCCAAGCCTGCCGCGCCCGCCACCACCGCACCGATGGCCAAGCCGGCCGCGCCCGCTGCCGCCGCGTCCGGTGCCGCCGCACCGGGTGGCGGGCCCGGTCAGGTATGGGTCAACAAGAGTTCCAAGGTCTATCACTGCCCCGGCACGAAGTACTATGGCAAGACCAAGAGCGGCGCCTACATGAGTGAAGCCGATGCTACCGCGCAAGGCTTCCATGCGGATCACGGCAAGGCATGCAAGTGAGCAACGAACATCGCTGCCGGGGGGCATGACATGCACTTGATCTGGGTCGTTCTAATCGGCTTTCTCGCCGGGCTGGTTGCGCGCATGCTAACGCCGGGCCGCGGACCGAGCGGCTTCTTCCTCACCGCCGGCCTGGGCGTTGTCGGCTCGCTGGCCGCGACGTTCCTCGGGCAAGCGCTGGGCTGGTACCGGACTGGACAGTCGGCCGGCTTTATCGGTGCCGTGGTGGGCGCGGTCATCCTGTTGCTGCTGTATCACCTGGCGACGAGGCGCTAGGTTCCGGGGCACACGCGCGTCCGTCGGCTCGTCAGTTCATTAACTCGTCCATTCGTCCGTTCGTCCATTCGCAAGGCCGCAGCAAGCCGTTGCGCACGGGAGCATCCCGTGCGCGACGGCATGGGCGCTGCCATGCGGCGTCCGGTGTGTTTTCATGCATTCGTCGCTTCCGACGATGCGTGCCGCGCCGCCATCCCCGAATCTCCATACCACGCTGGCCGGGCCGCTTCGCGGTCTGCCGGACGCAGGCATTCCACCGCCCGCGCATCGCCGCGCGCCGACGGGAATGATTCAGCAGATACGGGAAAACGTGGAGAAGAGATGGAACTCGATGCAACGGTAACGGCAGTCATCACGGGTGGCGCCTCGGGCCTGGGCGAAGCCACCGCGCGCGCGCTGGCGGCGCACGGCGTGCGCGTCGCGCTGTTCGACATGAATGCGGAAAAGGGCGAAGCCGTGGCACGCGAACTGGGCGGCGTGTTCTGCCAGGTCAACGTGACCTCGGAGGCCGAGGTCGAAGCCGGCTTCGCCAAGGCACGCGCGGCGCTGGGCCAGGAACGTATCCTGGTCAACTGCGCCGGCACCGGCAACGCCATCAAGACCGCATCGCGGGCCAAGGAAGCGCCGGACCAGATCCGCTTCTTTGCCTCGGATGCGTTCGAGCGCATCATCCAGATCAACCTGATCGGATCCTTCCGCTGCCTCGCGCGTTCGGCCGCCGGCATGCTGACACTGGACGCGCGCGACGGCGATCGCGGCGTCATCATCAACACCGCCTCGGTGGCGGCGCAGGACGGGCAGATGGGCCAGGCCGCGTACTCCGCCTCCAAGGCCGGCGTGGTCGGCATGACCCTGCCCATTGCGCGCGACCTGTCCGGCGAAGGCATTCGCGTCAACACCATCATGCCCGGCATCTTCAATACGCCGCTGCTGCAAGGCGCGCAGGAGCACGTCAAGGCAGCGCTGGCCGCCTCGGTGCCGTTTCCGAAGCGGCTCGGCGCGCCGGAAGAGTTTGCCTCGCTCGCGCTGGAGATGTGCCGCAACAGCTATTTCAACGGCGAATCGGTAAGGCTCGACGGCGCCATCCGCATGGCGCCGCGCTGATCTCTCACCCCAAGGAAAAGGACGCGCGCATGCAGCAGGACCGAGAGAAGGAGGCGCTGATGGATTTCAGTTACCTGACGACATTGCCGCACGCGTTGCGTCACTTCGCGCAGCGGCGGCCCGATGCCGTGGCCTATGCCTTCGAGGGCAGGCTCACGACGTACCGCGAGTTCGACCGCCACACCGACAGCGTCGCCCAGGCGCTGCTGGCCGCGGGCATCGGGCCGGGGGACCGTATCGGCTATATCGGCAAGAACTGCGATCACTATTTCGAGTTGCTGCTGGGCGCCGCCAAGATCGGCGCCGTGATGGCGCCGGCAAGCTGGCGCCTGGCGCCCCCGGAGGTCGGCTATATCGTCGGCCACTCCGATGCCGCGCTGTTGTTCGCCGGGCCGGAATCGGTGGAACTGGTGCGCAAGCTGCTGCCGGCGTTGCCGCTGGTGCGCGGCGTGATCGCCATGGAAGGCGGCCAGGCGGACTGGCCCGCCTATGCCGCGTGGCGCGACGCGCATGCACCCGTGCCGCCGGCGCACCAGCCTGCCGCGCACGACGTGGTGCTGCAGCTTTACACCTCCGGCACCACGGGCCGCCCCAAGGGCGCCATGCTGACCCATCGCAACCTCACCGCCGGCACCGAGGCGAGCGAGCGCGAGGATATCCCTTGGTCGCGCTGGACGGATGACGATGTCTCGCTGGTGGCGATGCCGGTCGCGCATATCGGTGGGTCCGGCTGGGGGTTGCGCAGCTTGCTGGCGGGGGCCAAGGGCGTGGTCGCGCGCGATTTCGATCCTGCCGCGGTGCTGGATTTCTTCGAGCGCGAGCGTGTCAGCAAGCTGTTCCTGGTGCCTGCCGCGATGCAGTTCGTATTGCGCGATCCGCGCGCGCGCAGCATCGATTACTCCCGCCTGAAGACCTTGCTGTACGGGGCTGCTCCGATTCCCGCGGCGTTGCTGCGTGAAGGCATCGAGGTATTCGGGTGCGGCTTCGCGCAACAGTACGGGATGACCGAAACCACCGGCACGGTGGTGGCGTTGCCACCGGAGGACCATACGACCGAGGATGTGCCGCGTATGCGGGCCGCGGGCAAGCCTTTGCCCGATGTCGAGGTAGTGGTGGTGGACTGGGAGGGCCGGCGGTTGCCGCCCGGGGAAGTCGGGGAACTGATGATCCGGTCGCCGCAGAATATGGCGGGGTACTGGAAGCAGCCTGATGAGACTGCGCGGACGATCGATGCGGACGGGTGGTTGCGGACCGGCGATGCGGGCTATCTCGACGCCGAGGGTTATGTTTATATCCACGACCGGGTCAAGGACATGATCATCAGCGGGGGGGAGAACGTCTATCCGGCTGAGGTGGAGAGTGCCATCTATGGCCACCCGCAGGTGGCCGACGTGGCGGTGATCGGGGTGCCCGACGAGAAGTGGGGCGAGGCGGTCAAGGCGATTGTCGTGCTAAAGGCGGGGCAGGTTGCTGACCGCGATGGCATTGTGGCTTGGGCGCGGGAGCGGTTGGCTGGGTTCAAGATTCCCAAGAGTATTGAGTTTGTGGATGCGTTGCCGCGGAATCCGTCGGGGAAGTTGTTGAGGAGGAAGTTGAGGGAGCCTTATTGGGAGGGGTTTGAGCGGAGGGTTAATTGAGGGGGGGGGTTAGCTTTAAAAGCCCTGAAAACCTAAAAGCCTAAAGTCAAAGGCGGTTTCACCCCCCTGCGGGGGGCGACCTACTTTCTTGTCTTGCCAAGAAAGTAGGCAAACAAGGCGCCCCATACGGCCTGGTACACCTTCACGGCTCGCTTCGCATCGCGCTGGGGTGCGGCCCGCCCTTGGGGGCGCTCCGCACGGCTACACCGAATTTTCGCGTGGTGATATCGATCGGTCCGCCGGTTCGCTCCCCTCTCCCGCCTGCGGGAGAGGGGTCGGGGGAGAGGGCGGGCGCTCGTTATGTCGTCGCGCTGGAGAGGCCACCGGATTTGCTTCCGGTGGCTCGTGTCCGCCGTTCATGCGATTGCTGCCGAGGCTCTCAACCTTAGAGCCCCAGCACCAGCTTCGCGATGATGTTGCGCTGGATTTCGTTGGAGCCGGCGTAGATCGATGCCTTGCGATAGTTGAAGTAGCGCGGCGCGAGCGGTGCGGCGTAGTCGGGGCCTATCTGCGGCCCCGCGGGGCGTCCCTGCTGTTCCGCCCATCCGTCCTGCACGAAGGGCAGCGCGTAAGGTCCGGCGGCTTCCACCGCCAGTTCGCTGATGGCCTGGATGGTTTCGGTGCCTGCCAGCTTGAGCATGCTGGAGGCGGCGCCGATCGAGGTGCCCGACGCTACGCTGGAGAACAGCCGCAGCTCGTTCGCTTCCAGCGCGGCGGCGCGTACATGCAGCTCGGCCAGTTTGCGGCGGAAGCCGGGATCGTCGAGCAGGCGGCCGCCATCTTCGCCGGGTTCGTTCGCCGCGATGCGCGCTACCTTGGTCAGTTGCTGGCGCAGCATCGGACCATAGCTGCCGCCGCGTTCGAATTCGAGCAGGTACTTGGCGTAGGTCCAGCCGAGGCCTTCTTCGCCGATGCGGTTTTCGACCGGCACGCGCACGTTTTCAAAGAAGACCTGGTTGACTTCCTGCTGGCCCGCGACCGGGCCGTCCAGCGTGGGCAGCGGCGCCACGGTGATGCCGGGCGTGCGCATGTCCACCAGCACGAAGGAGATGCCGTCCTGGCGGCGTGCGTCGCGGCTGGTGCGTACCAGGCAGAACATCCAGTCGGCCCATTGCGCGTGCGTGGTCCAGATCTTGGAGCCGTTGAGGACATAGTGCTCGCCGTCCTGATCGCGCCCGCGCTCGGCGCGCATCTGCAGGGAGGCCAGGTCGGAGCCGGAGTTGGGTTCGGAGTAGCCCTGGCACCACCAGATGTCGGAGCGCAGGATGGGCGGCAGGAAACGCGCCTTCTGCTCGGGGCTGCCGTATTTCATGATCACCGGCGCCACCATCTTCAGGCCCATCGGCGATACGGTCGGGCAGCCGGCGGCGGCGGTCTCGGCCTGGAACAGGTAGCGCTGCGCCGGCGTCCAGCCGGGGCCGCCGTATTCCTCGGGCCAGTTGGGCGCGGCCCAGCCGCGCTCGAACAGTTTCTTCTGCCAGCGCACCTGGCCTTCCTTGTCGAGGTAGCCATTCTTGGTGCGCGCCATCAGGGCCTTGAGGCCGGGGTCGAAGGCCTCGGTGATCCAGGCGCGGACCTCGTCGCGGAACTGCAGTTCTTGCGGGGAGAAATCGAGATTCATCGGTGGGCCTCGGGATGTTCGTCGGTGCGGGCAGGGATGCGTGCGCTCACGCGGCAGCCGGATACAGCAGGTCGGCGTAGCGGCGCAGGTGATGTTCGGCCGAGCCAAACTGCAGGTCGATGGCGGTGACGCGCTTGAAGTAATGCCCGACGGCAAGCTCTTCGGTCACGCCCATGCCACCGTGGATCTGCACCGCGGCCTGGCCCACGAACTTGCCGGCCTGTCCGGCCTGCGCCTTGGCGGCGCTGGCGGCAAGCGCGCGCTGTGTGGGATCGGCGCCTGCCTGCATGGCGGCGACCTGGGTCAGCGCCACGGTTTGTTCGAGCTGCACATACATGTCGGCCATGCGGTGCTGCAGCACCTGGAAGGTGGCGATCGGCACGCCGAACTGCTTGCGCTGGCGCGCGTAGTCGACCGTATCGGCGAGCATCCGGCTCATCGCGCCGCCGGCTTCGGCGCACAGCGCCACGGCGGCGTCGTCGCTCAGGCGCTCGATCAGCGCCAGCGCGTCGCCCTCGGCGCCCAGCCGGGCGCTGTCCGGCACGAAGACGTTGTCGAGCAGGATGTCGGCGGCGCGCGAGCCGTCCACCGTGGGGTATTCCAGCAGCGTCACGCCCGGCGCGTTGCGTTCGATCCAGAACAAGCTGATGCCGGCGCGGTCGCGGCGCTGGCCGGCGGTGCGCGCGCTGACCACCAGGTGCGTGGCCCACGGCGCGGCCACCGCCACGGCCTTGTGCCCGCTCAGGCGCCAGCCGCCTTCGCCACGCGTGGCGCTGGTCGCGACGTCGTGCAGGCAATAGCGGCTGCGCGGTTCGCCGTGCGCCCAGGCTACCGTGGCTTCGCCGCCGATGATGGCGGGCAGCCAGTTGGCCGCCAGCGTTTCGCTGCCATGCAGCAAGGCGCCGCCGCCAAGCACTACGGTTGACAGGTAGGGCTCTACCACCAGGTGGCGGCCAAACTGCTCCATCACGATCATGTGTTCGATGGCGCCGCCGCCCAGCCCGCCGAAGCGTTCCGGGAACGCCGCGCCGAGCAGGCCCAGTTCCTGCGCCAGCGCCTTCCAGCATGCGGGCCGCCAGCCGGCCGGCGAGCGGAGCGCCGCCTGGCGCGTTTCGAAGTCGTAGTGATCGGCCAGGTAGCGCGCGAGCGTGTCGCGCAGCATTGATTGTTCTTCGCTGAATTGGAAATCCACTGTGGGTCCTCGGCGCGGTTGCTTTAGGGCACCTGCCATTATGCGAAGCGGCTGCGGCGCTGCATCGTCCGATGCGACGAATCGTCCCCGGCGCGCAAGCGCGCCTGCGCATCGATTGCGGCACCGCGTCAAGGCGCGTTCGTCGCTTCGGACGATGCCCGGGACGGCCGCGTGTCCGGACAATGTGGGTCGTCGTATTCCATGCCGGATTCCGCGGCATCCATCCAGTCAGCCAGTTCTGCCACACCCACTTCCAGGAGGGTCAGTCATGCACCCGCATGTTCACGCGCAGCGCACCCCGGACAAGCCGGCCATCATCATGGCGGGCGGCACCGTCGTCACCTACCGCGAGCTTGACGAGCGCTCCAACCAGGTGGCGCGCTTGTTCCGCGATCACGGCTTGCAGCCCGGCGACCGCGTGGCCTTCCTGCTGGAGAACCATCCGCGCCTGTTCGAGCTGTGCTGGGGCGCGCAGCGCTCGGGGCTGATCTACGTCTGTATCAGCACGCGGCTCAATGTGGACGACGCGGCGCACATCGTGGCCGACAGCGGCGCCAGGATGCTCGTCACCTCCCACGCGCAGGCCGCGGTGGCGCAGGGGCTGGCGGCCAAAGCGCCGGGCCTGGGCGCGCGCCTGATGATGGACGGCGCCGTGCCCGGCTTCATCGCTTATGAGACCACCCTGGCGCAATACCCCGGCTGGCGCATCGAGGACGAATGCGCGGGCACGGACATGCTGTACTCCTCCGGCACCACCGGCCGCCCCAAGGGCGTATTCACGCCGCCGGCCAACCCGCAGATCGACGTGCCGGGCAGGCTGGCGCTGATGTGCCAGTCGCTCTACCAGTTCGGCCCGGACATGCGCTACCTCTCGCCCGCACCGCTCTATCATGCGGCGCCGCTGCGCTACAACATGGCGGTGCAGCAACTCGGCGGCACCTCGGTGGTGATGGAGCATTTCGACGCGGAAGCATTCCTGCGGCTGGTGGCCGCGCACCGCATCACACACACCCAGGTCGTGCCGACGATGTTCTCGCGCATGCTCAAGCTGTCCGGGGCGGTGCGCCAGCGCCACGATGTTTCCTCGTTGCGCTTTGCCGTGCATGCCGCCGCGCCCTGTCCGGTGGCCGTCAAGGAGCAGATGATCGAATGGTGGGGCCCGATCATCTGGGAGTACTACGCCGGCACGGAGGGCAACGGGTCCACCGCGGTCGGTTCCGCCGACTGGCTCAGCCACAAGGGCACGGTGGGCCGCGCGTCGGTGGGCGAGTTGCGTATCTGCGACGACAGCGGCGCCGTGTTGCCGCCGGGCGAGCCGGGCATCATCTACTTCGCCGAGGGGCGCAGCTTTGTCTATCACAACGATCCCGAGAAGACCGTGCAGTCGCGCCACCCCGTGCATGCGGGCTGGACCACGCTGGGCGATGTCGGCTACGTGGACGAGGACGGCTATCTCTACCTGACCGACCGCAAAGCCAACATGATCATCTCCGGCGGCGTCAACATCTATCCGCAGGAGGCCGAGAACCTGCTGATGACCCATCCCAAGGTGATGGACGTGGCGGTGATCGGCGTGCCCAACGAGGACTTCGGGGAGGAAGTCAAAGCGGTGGTGCAGCCACTCGACATGGCGCACGCCAGCCCGGCGCTGGCCGACGAATTGCTTGCCTTTTGCCGCACGCACCTTTCGCCCATCAAGTGCCCGCGCTCGGTGGACTTTGCCGACGAACTGCCGCGGCTGCCGACCGGCAAGCTGCTCAAGCGGCTGCTGCGCGAGCGCTACTGGGCGGGACGGGAGAACAAGCTCGTCTAGGCAGCGGCACCGGCGCGCATGGGTGCGCCGGGTGCCAGGCGGTCGTTTACGCCATAATCAGCCGTTCGATCCCTGGCGCATGTGGCGCCAGCAGCCGGCAACCATAAGCCGGTGCCGATCGCGCGGCATCCGCCCGGCGCGGATGCCGCCGCCAACAGGAAGACACGGCGAATGGCAATAATCGAGGAGACCAGCGCGGGCCACGGGGGCGCCGCCCGCGCGGCCACGCTGGTGGCAAAGCTGCGCCCGCCCATGCTGACCCCGTTCCAGGTGGAACGCCGCGCCATTTGCGACGCGGTGTGCGCGGCCGGCTTCGTCAAGCTGGTGCTGGTGCGCGCGCCGGCCGGTTTCGGCAAGACCACCGCCATGCTGCAATGCCGCGCGCGGCTGGATGCCGACGGCGTTGCCACCGCCTGGCTCACGCTGGACCGCGCGGACAACGACGCCACGCGGTTTCTCGGCTCGCTGGAAGCCGCTTTCGAGCTGGTGCTGCGCAAGGGGGGCGCGCCGCTCGCCGCCAGCCAGCCGGCGCCTCGGCCGGTGGGCGAGCAGGCTCTGGCGCTGATCGACCGCATGGCGGGCCACGACCGCCCCTTTACCCTGTTCCTGGACGACTTCGAGGCCTTGCAGAATCCCGCCGTTGCCGGCCTGGTCTGGCAGGTGGTGGAGCAATTGCCGCCTGGCGGCCGGCTGGTGGTCGGCACGCGCTGGGTGCCGGATTCCGGGCTGGCACGCCTGCGCGCGCGCGGCGAACTGCTGGAGATCGAGCCTGCCCAGCTGCGCTTTACCGCCGACGAAACCGATCATTTCCTGCGCCGCGCGCGCGGCCTGGCGCTGCAACCCGCGGCCATCTCCACGCTGCACCGCCGTACCGAAGGCTGGGCCACGGCGCTGTGGCTGGCCTCGGTGGCGCTGGAGCGGCGCGGCCAGCCGGACGCCTTCATCGCCGGCTTTTCCGGCTCCAACGCAGCCGTTGCCGATTACCTCGTCGAGGACGTCTACCTGCACCTGCCCGATGCGGTGCGCGCTTTCCTGCTGCGCACCTCCATCCTCGACCAGCTCAGCGGGCCGCTGTGCGACGCCGTCTGCGGCACCGCCGACAGCGAGGAAATCCTCGCCTGGCTGGAGCGGGCCAACCTGTTCCTGATGCCGCTGGACGGCGAACGCCACGGCGGCGCCGAGCGTCCCGCCCAACCCAATGCGCGCTGGTACCGTTATCACAGCCTGTTCTCCAGCTTCCTGCGCGCGCAACTCCAGCAGGGCATGCCGGACGAGGTGCCGGCGCTGCAGATGGCCGCCTCGCGCTGGTACGAGGCGCAGGGCCGCCCTGTGCCCGCCATCGAACATGCGCTGGCGGCCGGCGCGGTCGGCCACGCGCTGCCGCTGCTGGCGGGCTCCGTGGACGACCTGCTGGCGCAGGGGCGCATGCGCCTGCTGACGCGCTGGCTGGACGCCGTGCCGGCCGACGCGCTGGCGGCGTGGCCCAAGCTGCAGATCGCCCATGTCTGGGCCTTGTCGTTTACGCGCGGACCGGCGGACGCCATCGCGCTGCTGCAGACCATCCCGCTGGCCGGCGCCGAGGGCGACCTGCTGGCCCACGTGCGCGCGCTGCGCCATATGCTGCTGAACATGATGGACCGCTTCGACGAGGCGCGCGCCTACAGCCGCGATGATCCCCTGCCGCTGCCGATGGGCTACCCGTTCCCGGATTCCATCCTTGCCACCTCGATGGCGCGCATGGCCGCGGTGACCGGCGACTACCGCGAGGCGCGCCGGCTGCTGGGCGTGGCCCGCCAGGTGGTGCGCGGTTCCGACAGCAATTTCAACAAGATTTTCTCGGAATCGGTGGAGGGGCTGATCGACCTGCGCCAGGGGCGCCTGCAGCAAGCGCTGGCGCGTTTCCGCATTGCCGCCAGCACCATGCTGCCGAACCGCTATGGTCCCACCAACGGCAACGCCATGGCCGGCATCCTGCTGGCCGAAGCGCTCTACGAGATCAACGAGCGCGAGCGCGCGGAGCGCCTGCTTAATGTGTACGTACCGCTGGCGCGCGACCTCGGCCTGCCCGACCAGATCATCACCGGCCATACCGTGCTGGCCCGCATCGCCTGCGATCGTGGCGACGTGGACGGCGCGCACGAATGGCTGGCCGCGCTCGAGCACCTCGGCCATCATCGCGGCCTGCCGCGGCTGGTGCTGGGCGCCATGCTGGAGCGCGCCCGGCTGGCCCTGCTGCAGGGCAACCAGCATGCGGCGGAGGAGGCGCTGCTGCATGCGGCGGACCCGGCACTGTGGCGGGCGCGGCCCGGCGTCAGCGCCGTCAGTTCCTTTGCCAACGACGTGGAAGACGTGCCCATGGGGCGGCTGCGGCTGGCACTGTTCACCGAGCCCTCGGCCGCCACGCGCGAGGCGATCGAGAAAGAACTCGCTGCCGCCGAGCGGGCGCAACTGATGCGGCGCGCGCTCAAGCTGCGCATCCTGCTGGCGCTGGCCTGCCAGCGCAGCGGCGATGCCGCGCGAGCGCTGCTGACGATGGGCGAGGCACTGCGCTTCGGGGCGGCGGAAGGCTTTATCCGCATCTTCGCCGACGAGAGCGCCGAGATCCGGCGGCTGGTGGGCGAGGCCTGCGTGCGCCAGGGCAGCGCGCTGTCCGCGGGCTACGTCGAGCGGTTGCTGCAGGCTTGCGGCGGCGCCCCGGAGCCAGCCGACCCCGCCGCCATGCAGGCCCGCCACGGCCTGCTGGAGCCGCTCACGCCCAAGGAGCAGAAGGTGCTGCAGCTGCTGGCCGAGGGCTTCTCCAATGTGGCGATGGCTGACCGGCTCTTTGTCTCGGAGACCACAGTGCGCACCCACCTGCGCAATATCAGCGCCAAGCTGCGCGCCAGCAACCGCACGCAGGCGGTGGCTATCGCGCGGCAGCTGGGTTTGCTGTAGCGATCCTCAGGCCGCGCTGCGCGGAAGCAGGGCCACGACGTCGTCATACAGCGCGCGCGGGATGAGCACGCCATGGCGCAGGCTGGCTTCGCGCGCCCGATAGCGGCGCTGCGAAGGCAGCCGCGCCCCTTGTCCGAGCATCGCCTCGAACAGGCTTTCCGCCCGCGCCAGCTCCGCCTCGCACTGCGCGCCTAGAAAGCGCGCGGGATCGATGGCGATGATCAGCTCGCCCCCCATCGGCGACGACTTCGTGCCCGCATCGTAGGCCAGCGAATCCATGCTGGTCATGTCGGCGATCAGCGGACCGGCGAGCAGTTCGACCATGGCGGCGAGGGCTGCGCCCTTGTGGCCGCCGAAGGTCAGCATGGCGCCGTGGTCCAGCACGGTGGCGGCATCGGTACAGGATTTCCCGTCGGCATCGATGCCCCAGCCCTCGGGGATCGGCTTGCCCGCGCGGCGATGCAGTTCGATCTCGCCGCGCGCCACCGCACTGGTGGCGAAGTCGAAGATGAAAGCGGGCTGGCCGGCGCGCGGCCAGCCGAAGGCCAGCGGATTGGTGCCGAACAGCGGCTTGCTGCCGCCCGCGGGCGTGACCCAGGCATGGCTGGGCGTGCAGGCCAGGGCGACCAGGCCGGCGTCGGTCAGCGGTTCGATGTCCGCCCACAAGGCGGAGAAATGCACGCAGCGGTTGATGCCCAGCGCCGCGATGCCCTGCGAGCGGGCCTTGCCGATCAGGTGCGGCAGCGCCGTCTTGTAGGCCACCTGCGAGAAGCCGCGCATGGCATCGGCCCGCAGCAGCGCGGGCGCCATCTCGTGCAGCTTGGGCATGGCGTCCGGCGACACCTTGCCGGCCTTGAGCGTGGCGATGCAGCCGAGCAGCCGGTAGAGGCCATGGGAAGCGCAGCCGTCGCGCTCGCCGGCGACCAGCGTATCGGCCACGGCCTCGACATGCGGATCGCTGAACCCGTGATGCCGCAGCACGGCGATGGCCAGCGCGCGGACTTCGCGCAGGGAGAGGCGCTCGGTGGCAGTGCCGCGCGCCTGCCTGTGCTGCGGTGGGGCGACGGGATCGTTCATCGGGGCTCCGGGTTGAGGTGGGGGTTGAGGTTGAGGTTGAGGCAAGCGCTATTCGTCATCGTCAGCGCCGAGATCCATCAGCGCGGAAGGTATGCCGGTGCGGGCTCCCCAGCCATAGATCCCCAGCGCGATAAGCGCCACCAGTGCGGTGTCCCACGGATGGCCGATCGCGCCGATGCCGCCGAAGGAACCCAGGTAGGAGGCCACGATGATCAGCACATAAAAGGCGATCAGCCACAGCGAGGACTTCACCTGTTGCGCCAGGCTCAGGCGATGGGTGGGTACCGCGCGCCTGCAAAGCAGGTAGACCACGAACATGGCGATCTGCAGTCCCAGCAGCCAGGACACCGTGCCCCAGCCGGACCAGTACACGATCAGCGCGGCGATGATGAACGAGAGCGGGCCGAGCACCGCCAGCCACCGGACCCGGAACGGCCGGTGCAGGCCGGGCGCGTTGCGGCGCAATGCGGCCACCGTGACGGGCGCGACCGCATAGCTCAGCACCAGCGCGGCCGACACCACGTTGATCATGGCCTCCCACGAGGGAAAGGGCAGGGTCCAGAACACGGACAGCGCGAAGGTCAGCCACAAGGCCGGCCGCGGAATACCCGAGGGCGCATCGATACGGGAGAACAGCTTGAAAAAGGTGCCGCCGCGCGCCCAGCCGTAGACCACGCGGGGCGTGGCGTTCATGTAGATATTGCCGGTGCCGCTGGGCGAGATCACCGCGTCCGAGACCACCAGGAAGGCCAGCCAGCCCACGCCGAGCGCCAGCGCGATATCGCGGTAAGGCAGCGCGAACGCCTTGCCGACGCCACGCCAGCCATCCGACAGCGTCTCGGTCGGCACGCCGCCGAGGAAGGCGATCTGCAGCAGCACGTAGATCAGGGTGGACAGCAATACCGACAGGATCAGCGCGATGGGAATGGTGCGCTGTGGCGAGCGGACTTCGCTGGCCACCGAGATGATCGGCGTCAGCCCGAGGTAGGCAAAGATGATGCCCCCGGCGGAAACGGCGGCCTGGATGCCGGACAGCCCGAACGGCGCGAAGCCATGCATCTGCAGGTTGGCCGGCTTGAAATGCGTGAACAGCACCACGATGACCAGCAGCGGCACCACGAACTTGAACACGCTGACGATGTTGTTGGCGCGCGCGAAGGTCTTGACGCTGTAGTAGTTGAGCACGAAGAACAGGCACAGCATCGCGAACTGCGCCGCCCAGCCGAGCGGGGTGGGATCGCTCGATCCCGGCTGGCTCAGGAAGGGGAACCAGGCCGCCGCATACTGGCGCGCGGCCACGACTTCGATGGCGATCAGGCTGGAGAAGGCGATCAGCGTGATCAGGCCCATCAGATAGCCCATCAGCTCGCCGTGGGAAAAAACCGGGTAGCGGATGATGCCGCCCGCGCGCGGCAGCGCCGCGCCCAGCTCGCAGTAGACGATGCCGAGCAGCAGCACGGCAAAGCCGCCCAGCAGCCAGGAGACGATGCCGGCCGGCCCGGCGATGGCGGATACGTGGCTGGCGGCGAACAGCCATCCCGACCCGAAGATCGCACCCAGGCCGATAAAGGTGAGATCGGTCAGGGTGAGCTGCCGCTTGAACTTGCCTTGCACTGGAGACATGGGGACTCCTTGGTCATCGGGTGATGGCCGTCCGGACGATGCGGCCATCCGCCCGCGAACGCGGGCGGCGGGCGGGCGGATGGCGGCCGCGCGGGCCGGCGGCGCAGTCTCAGGCCCGCAGGCCGACGTCCGGCAGCACCGGGCGCGTGGCCATGGCCTGCGCGACCACCGTCATCACCTGTTCCAGTGCCTCGCCTTGCAGCGGCAAGCGCGGAGGCCGCGTGACGGCGCTCCCGCGCCCGGCGAGTTCCTCGCACAGCTTGATGCACTGGACCAGGTCCGGGCGCGAGTCCAGGTGCAGCAGCGGCATGAACCAGCGGTACAGCGCCAGCGCCTCGTCGAAGCGCCGTTGGCGGGCCAGGCGGAACAGCGTCTCGCCTTCCTTCGGGAAGGCGTTGGACATGCCCGAGATCCAGCCCTCGGCCCCCACGGCAATGCTCTCCAGCACCACGTCGTCCAGCCCGGCGAACAGCACGAAGCGGTCGCCCACGGCGTTGCGCAGGTCGATGAAGCGGCGCGTATCGCCGGAGGAATCCTTGAAGCAGACGATGTTCTCGCAATCGGCGAGCGAGACCAGGATGTCCGGCGTGATGTCGCTGCGGTAGACCAGCGGGTTGTTGTAGAGCATGACCGGCAGGTCCGTGGCGGTGGCGATGTCGCGGAAGTGCGCGGCGGCTTCGTGCGGCTTGGCGGAGTAGACCAGCGCCGGCATTACCATCACGCCGTCGACGCCGACCCGCGCCGCTTCGTTCACCATGTCCCGGGCGAAGGCGGTGGTGAATTCGGCAATGCCCGCGATGACCGGGATGCGGCCCCTGGCGGCGTCTTTCGCCGCTTCGATGACGGCAAGCTTTTCCAGGGTGGACATCGATGTGTTCTCGCCCACGGTGCCGCACACCACCAGGCCGGAGACCCCGTCGGCGACCAGGTTGCGCATCACCTTGTGGGTGGCTTCGATATCCAGCGAGTAGTCGGCCTTGAACTGCGTGCTGACGGCGGGGAATACACCGGTCCAGTGGATGGCGTTGCGGCTCATATCGTCTCCTTTTGTGTGCGTGGGGTGTGCCGGCAGGGCATCACCTGGCCACCAGCCTTCAGGTTCGCAGTTGCGCGCCGTTCGGGCTTGAGACTTTCCGCAAAGCAGGTAGACGAAATCGGCACAATACGAGCCCGCATCGGGCGAGGCCGCGCAAGCGGGCTTGACGGGAGCGGCCCGTTGCGCGCTCCCCGTTCAATCGTGCGCGCCGGGCTTGCCGGCCGGCGGCCTGACCTGCCGCGGCGTGAGTCCGGTCAGGGCCTTGAACTGCCGGGTGAAGGCGCTGTGATCGGTATAGCCGCACTCGAGCGCGATGTCGGTGATCGGCATATCGGTGGACAGCAGCTCGGACGCGCGCTCCAGCCTCGCCTTGTGGATCATTTGACGCGGCGTCAGGTGGAAGATGCGCTTGCAGTAGCGCTCCAGTTGCGCCGCCGACAGGCCGGTCAGCCCGGTCAGTTCGGACAGCAGGATGGGGCGCATGTAGTGCTCGCGGATATAGGTGTCCACCGCCGCCAGCCGCTGGTAGGCCGGATGCGTGTCCCTGGCGCACTGCAGGTCGTGGGAGATGCCGGCCATGCCGATGATGCGGCCGTCGCGATCCAGCAGGGGGTGCTTGCAGGTCATGCACCAGCCCGCATCGCGCGCGGGATAGAGATGGAGCTCAAGCTGCTGCGCAATGGCGCAGCCGGTATCCAGGACGCGCCGGTCCTGCTCCGTGTAGCGCTGGCCAAGATGGGCGGGAAAGACCTCGGCCGACGTCTTGCCAAGCAGGGGTTCGATCCGCTTGAAGCCGCAGCGGGTAGCCAGCGTCAGGTTGGCGACCAGGTAGCGCGCCTGGCGGTCCTTGATGAAGAACACCACGTTGGGGATGGCGTTCAGCAACGGCGTGATCAGCGAGAGGGTATCGAGCAGGGTGGCCATGTCGCGCGGGCGCTGCTTCGATATGCCCGCGCAGATGTCGGCGAGGTGGGCGATGTTGCCGGCCTCGTGCTGGCTCGCCGGTGCCGGCGAGGGTTGCCGGGCCGGGAAGGGGGCGGCGGAGAGGGTGGGCGATGGCGGCATATTGTCTCCTGATGGCTTCTTACTTCATCGGACTTCCGTGTGCGTCGATCCACGGATCTACCGGTGGGCGCTCCAAGCCGCGTTGGCACAGCCTGTCAGCTTCGCCCGTTCTCGTCCAGCATCAATGTGCCGATCCGGGCGGGAGACAGCGGCGGGCGCGGCGTGGGCTGCGTCCAGCCGAACAGGACCCGCCCGGCCGTGGCGCAGACGCGTCCCTGGCAGGCGCCCATGCCGCAGCGGGTCTGCATCCTGGCCATCCAGGCATCCGGATACGCCTGGATGGCCGATAGCGGCACATCCTCGCAGCGGCACAGCGGTGTGTCGGCGCGGGCCAGGGTCTTGAGCGCGGGGTCGAGCGCGAACGTGGTCCGCACCTGTTCCGCGAACGCATGCCAGCGGGCGCGCGTTGCCGCCAGCGCGCCAGCCCGGTCGTCGGCGCCCGCTGCCGCGTAGCCGGCGATCCTGCCTTCGAGCAGGGCCAGCTCGCCGCCGCCGATACCAGTGCATTCGCCCGCCGCATAGACGTGGTGCATGCCGGTGCGCTGGAGCGCATCGACGGCAATCGCATCCGATACGGGGTCGAGCGGGCAGCCCAGCAGCGCGGCCAGCCCGGTATTCGGCACCAGCCCGAAGCCGCACGCCAGCCGGTCGCAGGCAAGCGCCACGGTACGGCCGCCCTGGCGGATGCGCACCGCGCGCAGGCGCTCGTCGCCCAGTGCCTCCACCACATGGGAGCCCGCCCGATAGTGGCCATCCAGCAGGGCGACGGCCTGTGCCGCCTTGGACGGCCAGCGCCACAGCGCGCCGGCGAAGCGCGTCAGGCGTGACAGCGGTGCCTGCTCGGCGACGCGCGCGACATGCGCGCCGTGCCGTCGCGCCGTGGCGGCCGTCGCCAGCAGCAGTGGCCCGCTGCCGGCAATGACGATGCGCTCGCCCCTGACCGGCGCGCCCGCCTTGACCAGGGCCTGCAACCCGCCCGCTCCGGTCACGCCGGGCAGGGTCCAGCCGGGAAAAGGCAGCAGCAGTTCGCGCGCCCCGGTGCACAGGATCAGGTTGCGGAATTGCAGGTGCATGGCGCGCTCGTCGTTCTCGACCAGCAGCGTGTGGGACGCAGGCGCCGCGATCACGCGCGTCGAGGCGTACAGCGCGATGCGGCCGTGCGCGGCGATGGCGTGGCGCAGGCTGCGCGCCTGCGATGGCAGCCGCACGCCTGGCCCATCGCGCCAGATCTGCCCGCCGGGCGCCGGGTTGTCGTCAATGAGCGCGACGCTGCAGCCGCTCCCGGCCGCCGCGCGCGCCGCCGCCATGCCGGCGGGCCCGGCGCCGACGATCAATACGTCGTAGCGGCGCTGGCAAGCGGCAAGTGCTTGCCCGGTGCCCATGTGCCGCGCGCTCATGGCGTGCGCTCCAGCACCATGCCATCCCGGCACGTGGTCTGGCACGCCAGCCGGCGCCGGCCGTCGATGGTCATGCGGCATTCCTGGCAAACGCCCATGCCGCAAAACGGCGCGCGCTGCTCGCCGCCACAGGAGCGGCGGGTGAACGGACGGTCGCTATAGGCCATGGCCGCCGCCACGGAGATGCCCGCCGGCACCCGCAGCGCGCTGCCATCCAGGAGGACGTTCACGGTCGGGTTAGCGGCCCGGTTGCGTTTCATGCGTATTCTCCGTGCCAGGGCCAGGAGCGGTCTCCGTGGCTGCGGCGAAGCGGCTGAAGGAAAATGGCGCCGGATCTATCGGGACCCGCTGGCCTAGCAGCAGCGCCGCCAGCAGGCGCGCGCTGCCGGGCGCGGTGGTCACGCCCAGCCCCTCGTGGCCCACCGCCAGCCACAGGCCCGGCTGACCGGGGTGGGCGCCGACGATGGGCAGCCCGTCGGGCGTGGCGGCGCGAAAGCCGGTCCAGCAGCGGATCGCGTTCATGCCGGCGAGGGCGGGCAGGTAGGCGGCGGCGCGCTGGAGCATGCGGGCCATGACCTGGTTATCCACGGCCGTGTCGAGGCTGTCGAACTGGCGCGACGAGCCGATCAGCAACTGGCCCGTGGGGCGCGGCTGCACATTGAAGGCAACCGAGGTCCCGTCGCTGTGGTGCGCGCTCGCGGCATAGCCGAGTTCGACCAGTTGATGGTTCACGCAGGCCGGGTAGCGGTCGGTAATGACGAGATGTCCCTTCCTGGCGCGGATCGGCAGCGCGGGCAGCAGTTGCGTGGCCTGGATGCCGTTGGCGACGACGACCGCGGTGGCGGTCAGCCGCCTGCCGTCTTCCAGGGTGACATGGTTTGCCTCCACCGCGCTCACCGTGGCGTGCAGAACGTTTATCCGCGATGCCCTCTGCGCGAGCAGCCATGACGCCACGGCCGGGGCGTAGACGATGGCATCGCCCGCGACCTTGAGCGCGCCCGCCAAGCCCGAGCTCAGCATCGGCTCCTGGCACGCCAGTTCGCCGGCATCCAGCGTGGCGCACGGGATGCCCTGCGCCAGCAGCGCGTCTTGCCGCTGGCGGGCCAGGTCCATTTCCGCGGCGTCGCTGGCCACCCACAGCGTGCCGCACTGGCGATAGGCGCAGCTGGCCGGCATGTCGCGGGCGAGCTCCCGCCAGAGCCTGAGCGAGCAGGCGCACAGGTCACGCTCGGCGGCGGTGTCGTCCATCATCACCAGATGGCCCATGCCGGCGTGGGTGGCGCCGCCTGCGCGGCTGTCCAGCACGCAGACATCCAGCCCGTGCCCGGCCAGTTCGAAGGCGCAGGCCGCGCCGACGATCCCGGCGCCGATCACGATGACATCGCCGCAAGCCTGCGCGGGCCTCATGCGCCGATGCCCCAGGCGAAGGGATCGTCGTGCGCGATCAGCAGCGTGGTCTCGGCATACACATGCGCGCGGCCGTGGATGGTCGGGATGATGCGGCCGGGTTCATCGGCGGGCGCATAGTGCGCCACGAAGCGGCTGCCGGTCACGCTGGCCTGGCGCCAGGGTGCGCCGGGCGCGAGCTTGCCGTCCGCTGCCAGGCAGGCGAGCTTGGCGCTGGTGCCGGTGCCGCAGGGAGAGCGGTCGTACGCCTTGCCTGGGCACAGCACGAAATTGCGGCTGTCGGCTTCATCGGCATCGTCGGGCGTGCAGAACAGTTCGATATGGTCGACCGGCGCGCCGTCCGGTGCCGCGATGCCCGCCTGTTCGAGCGCCTGCCGCACGGCCCATGCGAATGCGGTCAGCGCCTCCAGGTTGTTGCGCTCGATGCGCTGGCCATGGGCTTCGATCAGGAAGAACCAGTTGCCGCCCCAGGCGATGTCGCCGGAGACACGGCCGTGGCCCGGCACGTCGACGGCCACCGCATGCCGGTAGCGCCAGGCGGGCACGTTGCGCACACCGACCGTGCCGTCCTCATGCAGCGTGGCCTCCACCGTGCCCACCGGCGTATCGATGCTGTGCCGGCCCGGCGCGATGCGCCCGAGATGCGCCAGCGAGGCCACCAGCCCGATGGTGCCGTGGCCGCACATGCCCAGGTAGCCGCTGTTGTTGAAGAAGATCACGCCCGCGCAGGCACCGGCGGAAACCGGCGGGCACAGCAGCGCGCCGACCATCACGTCGCTGCCGCGCGGCTCCAGCACGGTGGCGGCGCGCCAGCGGTCGTGCTCGCGCGCGAGCCGCTCCAGCCGCGCGGCCATGCCGCCGCTGCCCGGATCGGGGAAACCGTCGATGACCAGCCGGGTGGGTTCGCCGCCGGTGTGGGAGTCGATCACCCTGATCTGGCGGGGAGCGGGCGGTGAAGACACCGTGGAGCTTGCGGTGGAAGGCGGGGCGCTGGGATGCATGGCGGGAATGCCCAGGGGGCCAAGTGTGGATGACCCCTACAGCGTGGCATGGCCGCCCCCTGCCGGCTTGTCGCCTTTCCCCAGCGGCGATGACGAAATCGGCATAGTGGCAAGCCGCTGCCCACTGCTTGCCGCAGGGGCCTCAGATACCGATGAACTCGGTGAACTCGGCGAGCGGCGCGCGCGTGGCGCGCAGCTGGTTGACCGGTGCTTCCGTGTCTTCATAGCCAATCGCCATGCCGGTAAACAGCATGCGTTCGGGCGGAATGGCGAGAAAACCCGAGATGGTTTCCGGGTAGATCGCCCAGCATTCCTGCGCGCAGCTGTCCAGCCCATGCTCGCGTAGCAGCAGCATCACCGTTTGCAGGTACATGCCCAGGTCCGACCATTGCGGCGGGCCCATGCGGCGGTCCACGGTGCAGAACAAGGCCAGCGGCGCGCCGAAGAACGTGAAATTATTGGCAAACTGGGCCATGCGCGCCCGCTTGTTCTCGCGCGGGATGCCCAGGCAGCGATAGAGGTCCTCGCCCACCTGGAAGCGGCGCTCGCGATAGGGCGAGACCAGCTCGCGCGGGTAGATGTCGTACTCGCTCCCTTCGCCGCCGGGCATGCCGGCGATGCGCTCGCGCATGGTGGCCTTGAGCCGCTCCAGCGGCTCGCCGCCCACCACGTGCAGGTGCCAGGGTTGCAGGTTGCCGCCCGACGGCGCGCGCGCGGCCTGCTCCAGCACGTCGCGGATGATCTCCGGCGGTACCGGCGCGGGAAGGAAGCCGCGTACCGATTTGCGGGTCTGGACTGCCATGCTGACTTTCACGCTGTTTTCCTTGGGGCTCGGCGGTGGATCGACGGCATCAGATAAAGGGCGGTTCGCTGCCCCAGTCGAAGAAGTCCGGCATGTCCTGCGACACGCGCTCCGGAAAGCTGGCCGGGCGTTTCTCCAGGAAGGCGCTGACGCCCTCCTTGACGTCCGCCGACTGGCCGCGCGACTGGATCGCGCGGCTGTCCAGGCGGTGCGCTTCCATCGGGTGGCTGGCGCCCGCCATGCGCCAGATCAGCTGGCGCGAGATGGCGACGGATACCGGCGCGGCATTGTCCGCGATCTCGCGGGCCAGCGCCTGCGCGGCCGGCAGCAGGTCTTCGGGCGCGTGCAGCGAGCGCACCAGCCCGCGCTCCAGCGCTTCCTGCGCCGAGAACACGCGGCCGGTATAGCACCACTCAAGCGCCGTCGAGATGCCGACCACGCGCGACAGGAACCACGACGATGCCGCCTCCGGCGTGATGCCGCGGCGCGCGAACACAAAGCCGAACTTGGCGTCGGTGGAGGCCAGGCGGATATCCATCGGCAGTTGCATGGTCACGCCGATGCCCACCGCGGGCCCGTTGACCGCGGCGATCACCGGCTTGAGGCTGCGGAAGATACGTAGCGCCACGCGCCCGCCGCCGTCGCGGTGCGCCGCTTCCTTGCTGGCGCCGTAGCGCTTTTCGTAGTCGAAGGTGGAGCCGCCCGAGGACAGGTCGGCGCCGGCGCAGAAGGCGCGCCCGGAGCCGGTAACGATCACCGCGCGGACGTTGTCGTCGGCGTCGGTGGCGTCGAAGGCATCGATCAGCTCCTGCATCATCTGCGCGGTGAAGGCATTGAGCTTGTCCGGGCGGTGCAGGGTGATGGTGGCGACACCCCGGTCGACGGCGTATTGCAGGGTTTCGAAGCTGGGAGGAGTCGTGGAACTGGAATTGCTCATGGCTGGCCTTGGCTGCTCGAAAGGGTTGGTAGTTAAGGTAGTGCAGAATCGTGCGCCTGCAATCGTCGAATCCGACGAGGTCGCCGCCACCGCCCCGCCGTAGACTGGCGCCAGGAGGCCTGGCGGCGCAGGCATGGCAGGCAAGGCAAAGAACCTGAAAGACAAGAAGCGAGAAGGAACCTCATGAAGACGCGCATTACCGAATTGCTGGGCACCCGTTACCCGATCATCCAGGGCGGCATGCAGTGGGTAGGCTATGCCGAGATGGCCGCCGCGGTATCCAACGCCGGCGGGCTCGGCGTGCTGACCGCGCTGACCCAGCCCACGCCCGAGGCCCTGGCCGCCGAGATCCGCCGCACCCGCGAGCTGACCGACCAGCCCTTCGGCGTCAACCTGACGCTGCTGCCCTCGATCAACCCGCCGCCGTACGCGCGCTACCTCGACGTGATCATCGAAAGCGGCATCAAGGTGCTGGAAACCGCCGGCAACAATCCCAGGGAGCATATCGCGCGCGCCAAGGCCGCCGGCATCAAGGTGATCCACAAATGCGTGGCGATCCGCCATGCGCTGTCGGCCGAGCGCCTGGGTGTGGACGCGGTGTCGATCGACGGTTTCGAGTGCGCGGGCCATCCCGGCGAGGACGACGTGCCGGGCATGGTGCTGATCCCGCTGGCGGCGCGCCGGCTGGGCATTCCGGTGATCGCTTCCGGCGGCATCGCCGACGGGCGGGGCATGGCCGCGGCACTGGTGCTGGGCGCCGAAGGCGTCAACATGGGCACGCGCTTCTGCGCCACCCGCGAGGCGCCGATCCACTACAACGTCAAGCAGGCGCTGGTGGACGCGAGCGAGCGCGACACCAACCTGATCTTCCGCACGCTGCACAACACGGCGCGCGTGCTCAAGAACGCGGTCTCCGATGAAGTCGTCACCATCGAACGCCAGCCCGGCGGCGCCCAGTTCGAGGACGTCAAGCACCTGGTGGCGGGCGTGCGCGGCAAGGCCGCGCTCGCCGCCGGCGAGACCGATGGCGGCATCATCAGCGCCGGCCAGTGCGTGGGCCTGATCGACGATATCCCGACCTGTGCCGAGCTGATCGAGCGCATGGTGGCCGAATGCCGCGAGCAGCTCGGCGTGGCGTCGCGCTATTTCGCGGCGTGAGGCGGCGGGACTGGCATGGCTGAATCCAACCAATCTTCCGGCGCCGCTGGTGCCGATGCCGCCGACGCTGCCGACGCGGTCCCGCCGGGCTTCAAGGCCATGCGTCCCAGTGGCGGCTTTCTTGCCCATCTCGGCCAGCTCTACGTGGACAGCGGGCAGCGCGCGGTGGGCGTGCGCATCGGCAAGCATCACCTCAACCCGCTCGGCATCCCGCATGGCGGCATGCTGGCCACGCTGGCCGATACCGCCATCGGCATGATGATGCTGATGGAGGGCGAGCGCATGCCGCCCGCCGTGACCGTCAATCTCAGCCTGGACTATTTCGATGCCGCCCGCCTCGGCGAGTGGATCGAGGCGCATGTCGAGTTCGACAAGATGGGTTCGCGGCTGCGCTTCGGCCATTGCCGCGTGATGGCCGGCGAGCGCTGCCTGCTGCGCGCCACGGCCATTTTCTCGGTGCTGGCGCTCCGCACCTGAAGAGCGGCAACCGGCGCTGGCGCGATCGCCGGCACCGCGCAATCGTCGCTTCCGACGACGCCGGGCGCCCGGCTGCTGCGCCAGAATCCGCAACAGGTTAGCGAGGCTTGCCGTGCCATTCCCGGCGCGCGGCCACCACGGGCGGAACCGCCTGCAACGATAAGAGGAGAACACATGGCAGAGGCATACATCGTAGCGGCCGCGCGGACCGCGGGCGGGCGCAAGGGCGGCAAGCTGGCGGGCTGGCATCCGGCCGATCTCGCCGCGCAGGTACTGAACGCGCTGGTGGAACGCAGCGGCGCGGACCCGGCGCTGATCGACGACGTGATCATGGGCTGCGTGGGGCAGGCCGGCGAACAGGCTGGCAATGTGGCGCGCAATGCCGTGCTGGCCTCGCGCCTGCCGGAAAGCGTGCCCGGCACCTCGGTCGACCGCCAGTGCGGCTCGTCGCAACAAGCCCTGCACTTCGCCGCGCAGGCGGTGATGTCGGGCACCATGGACATCGTCATCGCCGCCGGCGTGGAAAGCATGACGCGCGTGCCGATGGGCCTGCCGTCCACGCTGCCGTTCAAGAACGGCTTTGGCAGTTCGATGAGCCCGGCCATGCAGGAGCGCTATCCCGGCGTGAAGTTCAGCCAGTTCACCGGCGCCGAGATGATGTCGCGCAAGTACGGCCTCACGCGCGACGATCTCGACCGCTACGCGCTGGAAAGCCATCGCCGTGCCATCGCCGCTACGCAGGCGGGGCGCTTCAAGGACGAAATCGTGCCGGTGGCGGTGCGCGCCGCTGATGGCAGCAGCAATGGCGAGTTGCACACGGTGGATGAAGGCATCCGCTTTGAAGCGAGCCTGGAGTCCATCTCCAGCGTCAAGCTGATCGAGGAAGGCGGCACCGTTACCGCCGCCAGCGCCAGCCAGATCTGCGATGGCGCGGCCGGGCTGATGGTGGTCAGCGAAGCGGGGCTGAAGAAGCTGGGCGTCAAGCCGCTGGCACGCATTCACCATATGTCGGTGCTGGGCCATGATCCTGTGATCATGCTGGAAGCGCCGTTGCCGGCTACGTTGCGGGCGCTGGAGAAGGCCGGCATGAAGATCGGTGATATCGATCTGTTCGAGATCAATGAGGCGTTTGCGCCGGTGCCGCTGGCGTGGCTGCGGACCACGGGTGCGGATCCGGCGCGGATGAATGTGAATGGCGGGGCGATTGCGTTGGGGCATCCGCTTGGGGGGTCGGGGGCGAAGCTGATGACTACGCTTGTGCATGCGCTGCATGCGCAGGGTAAGCGGTATGGGTTGCAGACGATGTGTGAGGGTGGTGGGATGGCTAATGTGACTATTGTTGAGCGGCTGTAGGTTGTTGGCTGTTGGGTTGCCTTCGCTGCTTCTTTTTGCGGCGTTGGTTGTTGCACCCAAGAGCGTACGACATCCCCCTGCGGGGGACGCCGGTCACTCTTCTTTGCTTCGGCAAAGAAGACTAACGAGAAGAAAGCCGACCCTGCCGGGGGCAGAGCAATCGCGGGTGCGCAGGGTGCTGGTTTCGTCGTATGGCCAGCGGTTCTGCTGGCATCTGCCGTACCGGCTTGCAGGGTATCGCAATGGCCTGACCCATGGGTTTCGTGGTGGGGCCCCCGACCTCGTATGCGGTGCCCATTCCCCCATCTGCCGTTCGCGGTGCGAGGGGCTGCGCCGTTTCGGGTGTGGCTGGTTTCGTGGTTTTGTCTCACAGGGCAAGCGCCTGATGGCAGCACCCCCTCGCGAACCGGGCCACGATGCCCACCACGATACCAAGGGAGTTGATAGCAAGGAGCTGTCAGCGCCGGTACGGCAGGGCCTCAAATGGCCGGGCGCTCGCCGCCAGAGACAAAACCACGAAACCAGCGGGGCTGGCAGGATCGCGACCTTTGGCCTCGCGAACGGCAGATGGGGGAGTGGGCACCGCGCACGAGGTCAGGGGCCCCACCATGAAACCCATGGGTCAGGCCATTGCGATGCCCTTCAAGCCGGTAGAACACGCTAGCCAACACTCAGGGCCGTACGACGCAACCACCGGCCCACATAAGCCTGATTGCTCTGCCCCCGGCAGGGTCGGCTTTCTTCTCGTTAGTCTTCTTTGCCGAGGCAAAGAAGAGTGACCGGCGTCCCCCGCAGGGGGATGTCGTACGCTGTTGGGTGCAACAACCAACGCCGCAAAAAGAAACAGCGAAGGCCCACATCGCCGCCTGATCATTCGTGGTATGCACCACGGCCAGGTCCGCGAGGGCCGCGCTCGCCTGTCACCGCGCGCGCCCTCCGAGACAAAACCACGAAACCGGCAAGGCTGGCAGGATCGCGACCTTTGGCCTCGCGAACGGCAGATGCGGGAATGGGCACCGCATACGAGGTCAGGGGCCTCACCACGAAAACCATGGGTCAGGCCATTGCGCTGCCCTTCAAGCCGGTAGAACACACTAGCCAACACTCAGGGCCGTACGACGCAACCACCGGCCCCACATAAGCCTGATTGCTCTGCCCCCGGCAGGGTCGTGCTTTCTTCTCGTTAGTCTTCTTTGCCGAGGCAAAGAAGAGTGACCGGCGTCCCCCGCAGGGGGATGTCGTACGCTGTTGGGTGCAACAACCAACGCCGCTCAAAAAACACCACCCCCAACAGCAAACCACCCCACCCACCCCTCAAGCAAACGTAATGGCATCCCGCCGATCAACCCGATCCAAATGCGGCAAACCATTAAAACTCAGCAACCGCAGCATCCCACGCCCAGAAATAATCTCGCAAAAAGCCGTATTCCGAAACTGCAGATTCAACTCAATCGCAGTCTGCGCCGGCGCACCCAGCAAATCCGCGGTAGCCCGCCCGATAGCCCCGCCAGAACTAACAACCAACACCGCATCCTCTCGCGAAGCCCCGTCCGTCGCATGCAACAAACCATCGCGAATCCGCCGCCCAAACTCAGCCCACGACTCCGGCATGCCCGCCAGCTGATCCATCGTCCACGCCTGATACGCCGCGCGAAACGTCCGCCAGTAGTCGTTGTAATCCGTATTCTGATGGGTCCGATGATCCGCCCCACCGGTATGGCTGCGATACAGCGCTTCGCCATCGTATTCGTTAAGTCCGGGGTGGGTTTCGATGCCCGTGGTGACCGCGCCCCGGTCCGTCTGGACCGGCACATCGCCAGCCCCCATGCCGGCCAGGATCTCCATCGCCGTGTCCTGCTGGCGCACCAGCGAACCGGCCACCACTCGCTTGAACGAGATACCGCGCTCGCGGAAATACTCGCCCAGCCAGCGGGCTTGCTGCCGTCCGGTGTCGGAGAGGCAGTCGTAGTTGGCGGCGCCGAATGAGGCCTGACCGTGCCGTACCAGGAAGAGCGTTGCCATGCGTGATGTCGGCGCCGGAAGGCACCGCCGGAAGCGGTAATGCGGGAATCGGCACGCGGCGCGGTGGCGCCGCGCGAGAAGCAGGCATTGTATGGGCGCGGGGCATGGCGGCCAAGGGAAGCACCGGCGGATTCATAGCGGCCATTTCCGCGCTGCATTATCCCGCCGCCGGCCGGCGTTAATCCAGCGTCACCCCGGTATCGGCGGTCAGCTTGAGCACCCCCGGCAGGTAGGCCTTGTAGGCGCTCACGGCCTCGGCGGGCAGGTTGCCGATCGGCTCGGCGCCCATGTCCTCGATACGCTGGCTGATCTCCGGCGATTTCACCAGCGCGCTTACCTCGCGGCCCAGGCGCTCGACGATATCGTTCGGCGTGCGCGAGGGCGCCAGCAGCGTGATGGGGCCGACCAGCTTGTACGGCTCGTCGGGGTAGCCGGCCTCGGCAAAGGTCGGCACGTCAGGCAGCGCCTTGGCGCGCCGGCTGCCGGTGACGGCCAGCGGGCGCAGCTTGCCGCTGGCGAAGTGCTGCTTCAGCGACGTCACCGAGCCGACCGTCACATTGACCTGGCCCGCCAGCAGGTCCGTCACCATGGGACCCTCGCCGCGATAGGGCACGTGCAGGATATCGATGCCGTAGGTCTTGTCCAGGTAGGCCTGGATGGTGTGCGGCTGGGTGCCGGGTCCCCACGAGCCCATGCGCAGCTTGCCGGGTTCCTTCCTGGCATAGGCGATCAGCTCGGCCACCGTCTTCACCGGCAGCGCGCCGTTGACGGCCAGCACCGTGCGCGCCGTCGCCACGTCGGATACCTGCCGCAGGTCGGTGCGCGGATCGTAGGGCAGCTTCTTGTAAAGGGCCAGGTTGGCGGTGATGGGGCCGGGGATCGTCAGCAGCAGCGTGTAGCCATCGGGTGCGGACTTGGCTACATAGTCGGTGCCGATGATGCCGCCGGCGCCGCCTTTGTTCACTACCACCACGGTCTGACCCAGCCGCTTGCCCAGGCCTTCCGCCAGCGTGCGCGAGAGCGTGTCGGTCAGGCCGCCGGCGGGGTAGGGCACGATCAGGTGCAGGGGTTTGTTGGGGTAGCCGGCCTGGGCTTGCGCGGCCAGCGGCAGCAGTGCCGCGCACGCGCACGCGAGCAGGGCAGCAGCTTTCCCGCAGAACGGGCTGCGTAATGTCATGGTTTGTCTCCTCGGGTTTTTATTGGATCCGGCGCGCGCTCCGAGCGAGTGCGCGCGCCGTGGAAGTCTTTCAGGCGGGAGTCATGGGCGGGGCGGCATGCCAGCTGAGCGTTGTGGCGTCAGCCGGGCATTGCCAGGTAGCCGGCCACGAGCCGGGTCATTTCGCCAGGGAGGCGCTCGTCGTCGAGCGGCAGCGGGCCGGCATCGTTGAGGATGGCATTGACCACGATGCTGAACACGGCCTGCATGGCAAAGCGCACACGCAGTTCGGCCTGCTCGGGCGGCATCGGCAGGCGCGGCACCAGCAGGGCCACCATGCGCTCCACCACCGCCTGGCCGCTTTCCCGGTGCGGCAGCCATTCCTCCGGACGGATCGAGGCATGCTTGAGCGAAGCCTTGATCACACCGCGATTGGCGTGGCAGCCCAGCACCACGTAACGCATGATTTTTTCGAGCATGACGTCGGTGGACACTTCCTCCCAGCGCTCCACGCGCAGGTAACGCGACACGGATTCTCCGGTTTCCCGCATCACCAGCGTACGCAGCGACTCGAAGAACGCTTGCTTGTCGCGGAAGCGGCCGTAGAAGGCGCCCACGGAGACTTCGCAGGCGGAGGCGATCTGCGCCACGGAAACCGCCGTGAAATCCCGCTGTGCCAGCAACTCGCGGCCCGCATCGAGCAGTGCTTGTTCCGTCTCGCGGGCACGCCGCTGGCGCGGCGGCTGCAGGATCGAAGGGGTGGCTACGGTGGGGAACGCGGATGTCCCCTTGGAGGGCTTGGCGGGGGACGCTGCAGAGGACGAGATAGGCATGGCAAATTCCGTATGAGAATTCGGATTCGGTTTTGTGAACCATATGGTTACCACTGCGTTTCGTCAAGAGCAGGACTATATTTCCAATATATGGAAATCAATTCCGATCTTTGACACAGAAAAAAACCGCACCCACACTACAGTGCAAGGAGACAAGATGAACACGCCGGTCGAACAATTCATTGCCGAGCGCAGGAAAGACGACCCCTCTTTCGGCGGGCTGCTGGCCAAGGGGTTTGCCCTGCTGCGCTGCTTCATCGACGAGCCGCGGCCGCTGGGCAACGGCGAACTATCCGAACGCCTGCAACTGCCCCGCGCCACGGTGTCGCGCATCTGCCGCACCTTGTTCGAACTGGGCTACCTGGACTGGGACCCCAAACTGGACAAGTACTTCGTCGGCGCCCAGGTGCTGGCGCTGGGCTACCCCTACCTGGCCGGCCTGCAGGTGCGCCATGTGGCGCGACCGCTGATGCAGGCGCTGGCGGACCGCATCGAGGGCGCGGTGTCGATGGGCGTGGCGCACCGGCTCGACGTGACCTACCTGCTGACCTGCACGCATAACGAGGGCACGCCCGCACGCCCTGGCGTGGGCGCGGTGCGCTCGGTGCTGAGCACCGGCATGGGCCGCGCCTTCCTGAGCACCTTGTCCAAGGCGGAATTCGAAACCCTGATGCAAGCCGCGCAGCGCGAGCGTCCCGAGGAATACGCGGCCTGCTACAACACTGTTTGCCACAACGTAGCCCATTACCCCAAGCGCGGCTTCGCCATCAACTTAGGCGACGCGGGCAGCGGCGTGCATGGCGTTGGCGTGTATTCGCGCATCGTCTACCTGAACCGCCCGCTGCTGTTCAACTGCGCCGTTGCGGCGTCGCAATTGCGGCGCGGCATGCTGGAGAAAAAAATCGCGCCGATGCTGATGGAGATGACGCGTTCGATCGAATCGGTGACCGGGCTGCGGCAATAGCCGCGCCGCGCGCCAGACGACACACAGGCAGCGCCGGTACAGGCGTCCATCCTGAATCAAGCCTTCAAGGCAACCCGGAGACTAAGCCATGCCCGATCTAGATTCCCTGCTGAAACCGCGTTCGGTCGCGGTCATCGGCGCGTCCACGCAGCCCGACAAAGTGGGCGGCATGCCCATCCGCCTGCTGCGCGAGCTTGGCTATGCCGGGCGCATCTATCCCGTGCACCCCAGCGCCGGCGAGATCCAGGGCTTGCCCGCGTACCCGTCGATGGCCGCCATCGGCGAGCCCGTCGACCTTGCCATCGTGGCCGTGCCGGCCGTGGCGACGGAGTCTGTGATGGCGCAACTGGCGCAGAACGGTACGCGCGCCGCGATCTTCTTTACCTCGGGCTTTGCCGAAGTGGGCGAGGAAGGCCAGGCCATGCAGCTCGCGCTGGCCGACAGCGCGCGCCGGCACCGCGTGGCACTGCTGGGCCCCAATTGCCTGGGCGCGATGAACCTGCGCGCGCGCCTGTTCGCCACCTTCTCGCCGATCCCGCTGACCGGCGCGCCGCCGGTGGGGGATGTGGGCCTGGTCAGCCAGAGCGGCGCGTTCGGCGCCTATGCCTTCGCGCTGGCGCGCGAGGCCGGGCTGGGGCTGAGCCACTGGGTGACCACCGGCAACGAGGCCGGGCTGCAAGTGGCCGACGTGATCGAATGGATGGCGCAGGACGACGACACGCGCGTGATCCTGGCCTATATGGAAGGCTGCCGCGACGGCCACCGTCTGCGCCAGGCGCTGGCCGCCGCCCGCGCCGCCGGCAAGCCGGTGGTGATCACCAAGGTGGGCACCACCGAGGCCGGCGCGCGCTCGGCGCAATCGCACACGGCCAGCCTGGCCGGCGAGGATGCGGTCTACCAGGCCGTGTTCGACGAATACGGCGTGCACCGCGCCCATACGCTGGAAGATTTCTTCCGGCTCGGCTACACCTTGTCGCGCGGGCGGCGGCCGGCGCGCTGGAGCAGCCCGGGCGGCCTGGTCGCGGACGCCGTGACGCCGGTGGCCATCCTCACGGTGTCTGGCGGAGTCGGCATCATGATGGCCGATCGCGCCGAGGAACTCGGCATGCCGATGCCACCCATGCCGGAGGCGGCCGCGCAGGCGCTGCGCAAGAGCATTCCCTTTGCCAGCACCGCCAATCCGATCGATGTCACGGGCCAGGTGGTAGCCCAGCCCGCCGTGCTGCTCGATGCGATGGCCGGCGTGGCTACCTGCGGCGAGTACGGCTGCGTGGTGGCTTTCCTGGCCGGCGGCGCCAACGCACCGCGCCTGTGGGAAGAACTCCAGCGCACCATCGGCGTGCTGCACGAGGACCAGCGCGCCGCGCCGCTGCTGCTGTCCGGCGTGGTCGACGACGACAAGCGCGCCTGGCTGGAAGCGCACGGCTGCCTGGTGTTTCGCGAGCCGGCCCACGCCATCGAGGCCGTGGCCGCGCTGGCCCGCGCGGCGGCGTTGGAGGCGGCGGCCGCAAGCCCGTCGGCCACCGAGCGTGTTGTGTCAATGGCTCCGCTGTTGCGCGATGTGCCGGAAGACGCCAGCGCACTGTCCGAGTTCGAATCCATGCGCCTGCTGGCGGACGCCGGCGTGCCGGTGGCGCCGCACGGCCTGGCCCGCAATGCCGACGAGGCCGTGGCCCTGGCGCAGCGCGTCGGCTACCCGGTCGTTGTGAAGCTGTGCTCGGCGCAGGTGCTGCACAAGAGCGACGTGGGCGGCGTGGCCCTCAACCTGACGGACGCCGGCGCCGTGCGCCAGGCCTTTGCGCAGATGCAGGCGGCACTGGCCCGGGCCGATGCCACCTTGCCCTTCGAGGGCGTGCTGGTGGCGCGCATGGTGCGCGGCTGGGGCGAGCTGATGGTGGGCGTGCGGCGCGATCCGGTGTTCGGGCTGGTGGTGCTGGCCGGCATCGGCGGCACCGCCGTGGAGATTTTCCGGCAGATGGCCTTCGGCCTCGCACCGCTGTCGCCGGAGCGCGCGCTTGCCATGCTGGAGCAAAGCCGCGCGGCGGTGCTGTTCGCGGGCCATCGCGGCAACCCTGTGCTGCCGCTGGCGCAGGCTGCCGGCTTGCTGGTGCGGGTATCGCAGTTGGCCGCCGCGCTCGGGCCCCGGCTCGATACGCTGGAAATCAATCCTTTCATCGTCGGCGCCGAAGGGCCGGTCGCGGCGGATGCCGTGATCACCTTGCTGCCGGCTGGCGCACCGGCGTGAGCGAGATGGCGTAGCAAGGCAACGTACCGCCACCGCGCAACCACAGACCGGCACAGACCGGGCGCGCGGATGGGCTCGGACAAAAACAGGAGACAACCATCATGCATTTGCAAGCAGCAAGGGCCGCATGCGCGCCGGCGTCCAGCATTCCCCGCACCATCGGCGCCTGCGCCATGCTGATCGCGTTCACCGCCGCACCGGCGCATGCGGCGCCAGCGGAATCCGGCAAATTCCCCGACCGGCCGATCCGCCTCGTCGTGCCTTTCCCGCCAGGCGGCGGCACCGACGTGATCGGGCGGCTGGTGGCCGCCAGGCTTTCGACCGCGCTGGGCGGCACCGTGCTGGTGGAGAACGTGGCGGGCGCCACGGGCACCATCGGCTCCGCGCAGGTCGCGCGCGCCGCACCGGACGGCTACACGCTATTGCTGGGCATCTCCGCCACGCATGCGATCGCGCCGGCGATCTTCCCCCGGCTGCCCTACGATCCCGTGCGCGATTTCGTGCCGGTGGGGCGCCTCGCCTACGGCGGCAATGTGCTGGTGGCGGGCCCGGCCTTCACGGGCAAGGACCTGCCGGCGCTGATCGCGCAGGCCAGGCGTCCCGGCGCGGACCTGGCCTATGGCTCCTGGGGACCCGGCTCTGGCGGCCACCTGGCCGGCGAGAGCCTGAACGTGAGCAGCGGCATCCATCTGCGCCATATCCCGTACAAGGGTGTCAGCCCGATGCTGACCGACGTGATGGGCGGCACGCTGCCGGTGGCCATGTCCGACCTGGCCGGCACCTTGCCGCTGATCCGCAGCGGCAAGGTCAGGGCGCTGGCGGTCACCGGATCGGAGCGCTCGGTGGCGCTGCCCGACGTGCCGACCTTCGCCGAGTCCGGCGTGCCGTTCCGCATCGATAGCTGGTTCGCGCTGTTCGCGCCGGCCCGCACGCCGGCGGCCATCGTCGACCGGCTGGAGCACGCCGTCGACGCCATCATGGCCGAGCCCGCCATGCAGGCGCAGGCCGCAACGCTGGGCATGCGCTTCACCCAGCAGCCGCGCGCCGCCTTTGCCGCGCAAATGCAGCAAGACATCCGCGCCTGGGCCGCCCTCGTCAAGACGAGCGGTGCCGCGCTCGAATAACATCGTCAGGAGCCAAACGCATGAACATGAATCCGCCCCTCGCCCCGGCAACCCACGCCAGCCCGCAGCAGGCCCTCGTCGCCGGCGCGGCCTTTCCGCTCGCGATCTATGGCTACGCGCTGATCGAAACGCTGCGTACCTGCCGCCTGCAGACCTCGGTCGACGCGGCCACGGGCTACGGCCGCGCGCCGATGAATGCCCTGTCGGCCAGCGAGCGCCAGTGGACGCACGAGGACCGCGACATCGTCACCCCGGCCAACGACCTGCTGTACTTCTGCGGGTGGATCAACCTGGCCGAGGGCCCGGTGACGCTGCGCATTCCGCCGCTGCCCGACGCGGGGCGCTACTACGTGATCGAGCTGCTCGACGTCCACACCAACAACTTCGAGAACCTGGGCCCGCGTAACGTCGCTGCCGAAGGCGGCGAGATCGAGCTGACCGGCCCGGGCGAGCAGGCCAGCGGCAAGCACGCGGTGCAATGCCCCAGCTCGCTGGTCTGGCTGCTCGGCCGCGTGCTGGTGCAGGGGCCGCAGGACCTGCCGGCGGCGCGTGCTTTCGAGCAGGGCTTCGCGCTCACCCGCACGCCGGGCGCCGCGCGCCCGCGCTGCGTGGCGCAATGGCGCGACAGCGGCCGGCCCGCGCTGGACTTCTTCCACAACCTTTTCAATGCGCTGCGCGAGTTTCCGCCGGCGGCGGAGGAACTCGGCCTGCTGACCCTGCTGCGCAAAGCGGGCATCCGGCTGGAAGACGAGACCGACCTGGCGGCATTGCGCCCGGCCGTGGTGGCCGGGCTGGAGAGCGCCTACGCGCAGGCCATGGCGGTGATCGAGGCGCATACGCGCAGCCAGGGCCGCAAGAGCTGGGGCTACAGCCTGAAGCTCGGCATGTACGGCGACGACTGGCTGCAGCGCGCCTGCACCGCGATGAAGGGGCTCGGCGCCCTGCGTGCCGACGAGGCGATCTACGCCATGGCCGATTTCGACGCCGATGGCCAGCCGCTCGATGGCCGTCACCGCTACGAACTGCGCTTCGCACCCGGCATGGTGCCGCCCGCGCAGGCATTCTGGTCGGTATCGCTGTATGGCGAGGACCGCTATTTCAGCGCCAACGAGATCGGGCGCTACGCGGTGGGGGATCGCACGCCGGGCCTGCGCATGGAGGCGGACGGCAGCCTGGTGCTTCCCATCTCGCATGCGCGCCCGCTGCAGGAGGACAACTGGCTGCCCGCGCCCGCGGGGCCGTTCTACCTGATCCTGCGGCTCTACCATCCGGCCCGGTCGTTCCTGGACGGCCAGTACACCATCCCGGCCGTGCGCCGCATCGACTGATAGGAGCCTGCAATGGAAGCCACCATGACCCGTACCGGAACCGCCACTCCCGCCCATGATGCGGTGCGCTACACGCTGCCACTCTACGAGATGGCGCGCATGCGTGCCGCCACCTGTCCGCGCCGCAACAGCGCGGGTGCCTTCGCCGCGCCGCAGCCCGATGCCACGGTGCGCTGGATCAATCATTTCATCCACACCCGCCAGTTGCTCGGCCCGCAGCATCGCCAGGTGGTCACGCCCAACAACGACACGCTTTACAGCAACGCCTGGCTCGACCTGTCGCAAGGGCCGCTGCTGCTGGACGTGCCCGACAGCGCAGGGCGCTACTACGTGCTCGGACTGCTCGACTTCTATACCAACCCCTTCGGCTACATCGGCACCCGCACCACCGGCAACGGGCGCGGGCGCTTCCTGCTGCATGGTCCGCGCTGGCACGGCGACGTGCCGGCGGGTGCCACCGCAATCGCCTGCCCGACCGACGCGGTCTGGCTGCTCGGCCGCGTGCTGGTGGACGGCGAGGCCGACCTGCCGGCCGTGCACGCGCTGCAGGACCAGTTTCGCCTGAGCACGCTCGAAGGCGCGCCCGCCGCGCGGCCCTTCGATGTCGGCATGCAGCCGGGCGAGCACCTGGGCGATCCGCGTCGCTACGCTGAAGTGGTCAACCAGGCGTTGCGCGAGAGTCCGCCGCCGGCGGCCGAAGCCGCGCTGGTGGCAGGCTTCGCGCAGTCCGGCATCGGCGCGGATTGCGGCGGGTCCGCGCCTGGCGACGCCGTGCTGGCGCGTTTGGGCACCGCGATCAAGGAGGTGCTCGCCGAACTGGCGGCGCCGCTGCCCTCCGAGCTTGGCGGTGGCTGGACCCTGCCGGTGGAAATCCGCGAATCGTTCGGCGCGCGCTTTGCCGAGCGCGCGCTGGTAGCGCGCAACTATATTGGCGCGCTTGGCGTGGAAGAGGCGATGTACGTCATGGCCGATCGCGACAGCGAGGGCGCACCGCTGGATGGCCGCGCCGGCTACGAACTGGCCTTTGCCGCGGATGCGCTGCCACAGGTAGGCGCGTTCTGGTCGCTCACCATGTACGACAAGACCGACTGCATGCTGGTGGACAACGCGCTCGGACGCTACTCGCTGGGCGACCGCTCGCCGAGCCTGCGCTACGACGCCGACGGCAGCCTGCGGCTGCGCCTGTCGGCGTCGCCGCCGGCCGATCCCGCAGCCGAGGGCAACTGGCTGCCGGCGCCCGCGGGCCCGTTCTACGTGACGCTGCGGCTGTACGTGCCGCAGCCCGCGCATCTCGACAAGACCTTCGTCTATCCGCCAATCCGTCCGCTGGCTGGCGCGGGTTCGGCCGGGGAGCCATCATGAAGCCGGATCCGCAAAGGCGGCGCGTGCTCAAGGCGGCGTGCAACGCCTTGGTGTTCGCGGCGGGCGGCACCATGCTGACGCCGCTGCATGCCGAGGACTATCCGTCGCGCCCGGTGCGCCTGATTTCGCCCTACGGCCCCGGTGGTTCCAACGACATCTCGGCGCGTTTGCTCGGCGAAGGGCTCAGCCGGAAGTACAAGCAACAGTTCGTGGTGGAGAACAAGCCCGGCGCCGGCACGCGCGTGGCCAACGAGCAGCTCGCCCGCGCTACGCCGGACGGCTACACGCTGCTGTGGGTGGCGGCGCCGTTTGCCATCAATGCCGCCGCGGGACTCTCGCAGCACTACGACATCCACAAGGATTTCGTCGCCGTGGGGCCGCGCGTGCTGGGGCCGGTCTTCCTGATCGTCAACGCCGATTCGCCGGTGCGCACGGTGGCCGACTTTGTGCGCATGGCGCGCGAGAAGAAGGACGGCGTGACTTTCGCCTCGCCGGGCGTCGGCTCGGGCCCGCACCTGACCGCCGAACTCTTTGCGGCCCAGGCGAAATTCAAGAGCCTCAACGTACATTACCGGGGCGACTCCACCGCCTACACCGAGCTGCTGGCCGGCCGGGTCGATGCCACGCTGACCGCCATCACCACCGCGCTGCCGTTTATCAAGGCCGGCAAGCTGCGCGTGATCGCGGTGTCCGCGGAGCAGCGCACGCCGGTCTATCCGGACGCGCCCACGTTTGGCGAGCAGGGATTTCCCGGCGTGGTCGGATACGGCTGGTTCGGCCTGATGGCGCCCGCCGGCACGCCGGCGGCCGTGGTGCAGCAACTCAACCGCGATGCCAACGCGGTGCTGGCCGATGCGCAGATGCGCAGCAAGCTGCTCGGGTTGGGGTTGCAGCCGGAGGCGGGCGACAGTGCTTCGTTCGCGCGGTTTATCGATGCCGAGGTGGCGAAGTGGGGGCCGCTGATCAGGTCGGCGGGGATCAAGCTCGAATAAGGCGTGGCGTGGACGCGCTGTCGCCTCAGCCGAACTGCGGGCTCAGCTCGTCCTTCATCCAGTCCACGAAAACGCGCGTGCGCGCCGGCAGCAGCCGCGCGTTCGGATAGATCAGCGACAGCGGCCAGGGCGGCTGCTCGAATGCTTCCAGCACGATGCGCAGCTTTCCCTCGGCCACCAGCGGCGCCACCTGGTAAGACAGGAAATTCCCGAAGCCCGCGCCGGCGGCGCAGGCCGCCACCGCGGGCGCCGTCTGGTTGAATTCGAGATTGCCGCTGACGGCGACGTAGAAGGGGCGGCCTTCCTGCTGGAAAGTCCACCAGTGCGCCGCATTGCCGATGAAGCGCACGCAACTGGCATGGCTCAGTGCGTCGGGGTGGGCGGGCACGCCATGCTCGCGCAGGAAGTCCGGGGTGGCTACCACCACGCGGCGGATGCGGCCGACCTGCCGGGCCACCAGCGTCGAGTCCGCGAGCGGGCCGATGCGCACGCCCACGTCGATCTGTTCCTCCAGCAGGTTGACCACGCGATCGCTGAACTCCATCCGGCAGTGCACCGCGGGGTAGCGCTGCACAAAGCGGGTTACCGCCGGCGCCACGTGCATCTGGCCGAACAGCACCGGCGCGGTCAGTACCAGTTGTCCGGTCGGCTCGACATGGCGCGCGCTCAGCACGGCCTCGGCTTCGTCGATGGTGGCGAGGATGCGGCGGCAGCTATCCAGGTAGGTGCGCCCTTCGTCGGTGAGCGACTGGCGGCGCGTGGTGCGGTTGAGCAGCCGGACCTGCAGTTCCGCCTCCAGCGCGGCGAGCGTGCGCACCACCGCCGGCAGGGAAGTGTGCAGGGCGCTGGCGGCAGCGGTGAGGCTGCCTTCGTCGACCACCTTGACGAAAGTCTGCATGGCGCGGAGTTTGTCCATGCGTGTCACATTACTACGGTTTATGGAGTAGTCAACTGCATTCTGCCCCATTTATTGCATCCTGGAAGGCGCCCAGAATGACCTTCATCCCCCCAACCACCAGGAACCGAGATGTCCGCCACGCCCCCAGATAGCACCACGATCGCTCCCCCCGCCGAGCCGCTGGTGCTCTATCACATGTCTCTGTCCGGCCACGCACACCGGGTGCGCCTGCTGCTGTCGCTGCTGGGACTGCCGTACCGCCTCGTGGAGGTTGACCTGCGGGGCGGCGAGCATCGCCGCGAGCCCTTTCTCAAGCTCAACCCCTTTGGCCAGGTTCCGGTGCTCGACGACAACGGTACCGTGCTGGCCGACTCCAATGCCATCCTGGTCTACCTGGCCATGCGCTACGACGACGGCCGCTGGCTGCCGCGCGATCCGGTGGGCGCGGCAGCGGTGCAGCGCTGGCTGTCGGTGGCGGCGGGCGAGATCGCCTTCGGGCCTGCCCGGGCACGGCTGGCAACCTTGTTCGGTGCCCCGGTGGCGGCCGATGACGCCATTGCGCGCGCGCAGCGGCTGTTCGCGGTGATGGAGCCGATCCTGGCCGCGGCGCCGTTCCTCGCCGGCGCGTCGCCCACGCTGGCCGATGTGGCCGCCTACAGTTATATCGCGCGTGCCGAGGAGGGCAATGTCTCGCTGGCGCCGTATCCCGCGCTGGGCGCCTGGCTGCACAGGATGGAGGCGCTGCCGGGGTTCGTGCCGATGCCTGTTTCGGCGGTGGGCCTCGCGGCTGTCGCTTAGGCGCCGCCCCGCCCCGCCCCGCCCCGCCCCGCCCCGCACCGCACCGCACCGCAAAGGAGGATGAAATGGACCTGCAAGGATGGCCGCATGCCGAATCGCCTTTTCATGCCGGGGAGCAGGCCGTGCAGCAGCGCGCCGGCAGCCGCGAGAAGATGGAGGTGGCCGGACGGCGAGTGGTCCGGCCCGCCATGCCCGAGCAGCATCGCCTGTTCTTCGCCCAGTTGCCGTTCGTGGTGGTGGGGGCCGTGGACGCCGCGGGCATGCCCTGGGCCACCGTGCTGAGCGGCGCGCCGGGCTTTATGCAGGCGCCGGATCCCGACCACCTGCGCATTGCCGCGCGGCCGCTGGCGGACGATCCGCTGGCGCATGCCCTGGGCGCCGGCGCCCACATCGGCCTGCTCGGCATCGAGCTGCATACGCGCCGCCGCAACCGCATGAACGGCCGCATTGCGGCGGAGGACGAGACCGGCCTGACGGTGGCGGTGGAGCAGAGCTTCGGCAATTGCCCGCGCTACATCCAGCTGCGGCACTGGCGCGAGGCCGGCGCGGACGAGAGCGGGACCGCTGCCGTGTGGCACGGCGACGCCCTGGATACCAAGGCTGTGGAGGCGCTGCGCGCTGCCGACACGATCTTTATCGCCACCCATCATCACGATGCCGCGTCTGGCCACAGCGGCGGGGCGGACGTGTCGCACCGGGGCGGCAAGCCGGGCTTTGTCCGGGTCGACGGCGCCCGGACCGTGACCTTTCCGGATTTCAACGGCAACAACTACTTCAATACCGTTGGCAACCTTGTGGCCAACCCGCGCGCCGGGCTGCTGGTACCGGATTTCGAGCGCGGCGGCCTGCTGCACCTGAGCGGGCACAGCGAAATCGTCTGGGAAGGCCCGGAGGTCGAGCGCTTTGACGGTGCCGAGCGGCTGGTGCGCCTGCATGTGGAGCGCGTGGTGAGGCGCTCGGGGGTGCTGCCGCTGCGCTGGCAGTTCGAGGCTATGTCGCCGTGGGTGGCGCAAACCGGCAGCTGGGAGGCTGCGGCGGAGCACTGAGGCGGCGCACGGGGCCCTGGCGGGCTTGCCAGCGGCTCCTTTTGTTGTATCCGGCATACATTTGACGCCCTTGCCAGGCTGTGCGCCGGGGCGCACTCCGCCTTGCTGCCGCGCGGCAGCGAGGCGGGTGCTGGCGCAAGTGTTGGAATCGCGGCACTTTCCCGGTGCATGCGCTGCTGTTCAAGCTCGGGCAATTGCCCTATCGTGACGTCCTTCCCCGCCACATCTGCGCGGCGATTTCACCGTCTTGTCCCGTTTTGCCGCGGTTTGTCCATGTCCCGCTATCTTTCACGCGTTGCCTGCCGCCTGCGCTCGCTGGTGCGCGGTTATCCGGTGCTCCCGGTGCTGCTGGCCCTGGCCGCGGCGCTCGCCGTGGCGCCGCAGTCCGCTCCGGCCGCCGGGCATGTCGCCGAACATGCCGTCGAATCCGCCGCCATACCCGGCGTTGCCGACGCGCCCGCGCCGGGCCATCGCCCGCGCGTGTGCCTGGTGCTGTCCGGGGGCGGCGCGCGCGGCTATGCGCATATCGGCGTGATCAAGGCGCTCGAGAAGATGCAGGTGCCGATCGACTGCATCGCCGCCACCAGCATGGGCGCGGTGGTGGGCGGCTTGTACGCCAGCGGCTTGTCGGCCGACGAGCTGGAGGCGCGGTTGTCGCATATCAACCTGAGCGATATCGCTTTCGACCGCAACGAGCGTGCCGAACTGCCGCAATCGCAGCGCGAGGACGACCTGCAATACCCGATCGGGATCTCGGCCGGCTACGGCGACGGCAAGATCAAGCTGCCCACCGGCCTGGTGCAGGGCAACCGCCTGCTGGCGCTGCTGCAGAACTGGACGGTGCAGGTGCCGGCCGAAGCCAGCTTCGACAAGCTGCCGACGCCGTTTCGCACCATTGCCACCGACCTGGGCACGGGGGCCCCGGTGGTGCTCGACCATGGCTCGCTGCCGCGCGCCATCCGCGCCAGCGTGGCGGTGCCGGGATTGTTCGCGCCGATCAAGGTGAACGGGCGCACGCTGGTCGACGGCGGGCTGGTCAGCAACCTGCCGGTGCAACTGGCGCGCGACATGGGCGCGGATGTGGTCATCGCGGTCAATATCGCTTCGCCGCTGGACGACCCCGACAGCCTGGACTCGCCGGCGGCGGTGACGCAACAGATGGTCACCATCCTGATGAACCAGAACGTGGGTGCGCAGAAGGGGCAGCTCAGGCGGGGCGACGTGCTGATCGAGCCCCAGCTGGGCGACCTTTCCTTCACCGACTTCTCGCGCGCCAACGATGGCATCCAGGGCGGCTGGAACGCGGTGCTGGCGGCCGAGCCCCGGCTGGCGTCGCTGGCGATGCCGGCCGACGCCTGGCAGGCCCACCTGGCGGCCCGCAAGGGAGCCGGGACGATGGCGGGTCCGGTGCGTATCGATGCCATCCAGATCCAGTCGCAAGGCCGCATCCCGCCAAGTTTCATTCGCAAATACCTGGGCGTGAACGAGGGCGACAACTACGACGGGGTCACGCTTAACCGCGAGATGGCGCAGCTCTCCACATCGGGCGATTTCGAAAGCGTGACGCAGGAGCTCGTCACCGAGGATGGCCGCAATGTGCTGAAGGTCGACGCGCAGCAGAAATCCTGGGGTCCGCAGTTCCTGCTGTTCGGCTTTGGCGTGTCCACCACCTTCAATGGCCAGGGCGTGTTCAACCTGCAACTGGGGCATCGCTATCCGTGGCTCACGCAAGGCGGGCTGGAGTGGCGCAATGACATCGTGCTGGGCAGCAAGCAGGCCAGGTGGCACACCGAGTTGCGCCAGCCGGTATTCGACCGGCTCGGCTTCTATCTCGCTCCCTACGCGGAATACGGGCGCAAGCACATCGATCTCTATGGCGACAGCGCGCCCAACCGCAATACCCAGCCGATCACCGCCTACCAGATCGAGACCGCCGTCGCGGGCCTGGACCTGGGCGTGCCGCTGGGCCGGCTGGGCGAGTTCCGGGCGGGCGTGAACTACCAACAGGTCTACTACTCGCCCGTCTATAACCTGCCCATCGGCAACAGCCGGCTGTTCCCCTACGCCCGTGTGCGCCAGCCCACCGTGCGTGCCCAGCTCACCATCGACCAGCTCGACGATCCGCTCTTCCCGCGCACAGGCTACTACCTGCTGGCGACCAACGAGCTGGCTTTCGGCGGCGCCGACAACCGTTTCAACGATGCCCATGCGAAGGCACTGTGGGCCACCAGCTATGGCCGCCACACCCTGAACCTGGCAGCCGAGGCCGCGGTTACCTATGGCGACCATCGCAGCGACAGCAGCTTCAGCGGCGGCCTGGGCTTTACGCTGGGCGGTTTCCAGCATCTTTCCGCCTATGCGCAAGACCAGTTTTCCGGCAACTACCTGCTGTACGGCCGCGTGACCTACCTGAACGACTTGCGGGAGTTCATCCTGCCGGGCCTGCGCACCACCGTGGTGGGCGCCAGCCTAGAGGCGGGCGATGTCTGGCTGCGGCGCCGGAATTTCGGCAACGGGCCGTTCAAGACCAGTGCCAGCCTGTTTATCGGCGGCAATAGCGTGATCGGCCCGCTGTACTTCGGCTTTGCCGCGGCGCCGCAGGGCGTGTGGAACCTCTACCTGCAGCTGGGCCGCGTGTTCTAGCCCGCGGGCGCGGGCAGCGCTTCGGCGGCGGCTACGGTGCTATCGCTTGGCCGGAAAGTCACCGCCGAAATGCGGCCATTGCGCATGCGCAGGGTTTGCGTGCCCTGGCTGTGGCGCGCTTCGCCGTCCATGACCGAGGAGGCCTCCAGGTCGATTTCCGCGGTACTGCCCTCGATGCGCGGCGGCGCGGTGACGGCGATGCGCACCGTCTTGCCGGCCAGCGCCTGCAGCCTGGCGAACATGCCGATCACCGCGTCGCGGTCGTCGTAGCTGCCTGCCAGCGGATGCTCGCCGTGGTGACGCCAGCGCACGCCGGGCTCCAGCAGCGGGAAGATGGCCTCGAAGTGGCCGCTGGTAAGGGCCTGCAGGTATTCGTTGACCACCGCGGCGACGGCTTCCTCGCTCATCGGCACTTCGACCCTGGCGCGCGCGGGGCGGCGCGCCTGCGCCGGATCGAACCCGAGGAACTCCAGCACGCTGCTGACCACCTGCTCGCGGTCGTTGTCCACGCAGATCATGTGATAGCTGTTTTCCACCACCACCTTGCGCACGTCGGGGACCGCCGAGTCCAGGAAGTCGGCGGAGCGCAGGCTGGTCAGCTCGTCCTCGCGGGCATTCACCACCAGCGTGGGGCAGGCGATGCGGTGGGCGCCGCGCAGCACCCAGCCGCGCAGCCGGTCGACCTGGCGGATGCAGGCCAGCGGCACCCAGCGGTAGTGGAAGTTGTCGCCGCGCTCGAACTTGGCCTTGACGATGGCGCGCACCAGATCGTTCTTGATGCCGAACGGTTCATCTTCCTCCACCCGCATGCGCGCGGGCAGCGTGGGGATGTGGTAGACCACGTGCCGCAGCGCGCGGTACCAGGGGGTAGACCAGCCGTCGATATATACCGGCGCGGCCAGTGCCACCAGCCGGCCCTTGCGGTGCTGGCGGCGCTCGGCCAGTGCCAGGGCCAGCAGGCCGCCCAGGCACATGCCCATGACATGGAATGTCTCGTATTGCGCGGCCAGTTCGTCGTAGGCCTGCGTGACCGTGTCGAGCCATTGCTCGGCGCGCACCGGCACCAGGTCCTCGGGTCGGCCGGCGTGGCCGGGCAGCGTCACCGCGTGGGTTTCCACCCCGGCGCGCCGCAGGGCCTTGTGCATCGGGCCGAGGTCGAACTGCGTGCCGCCCAGGCCGTGGATGAGCAGGGCACCGGTGCCGCCGCTCTTGGGAGCCGTCATGCTGCGTCGCGCTCCTCGAAGATGGCCGCGCCCTGCAGGCGCCATGCGCCGGCGATGACGGCCACGGACTCGTCGCCGTCCAGCAGCGGGCCGCTCATATCGAGCACCATGGTGCAGTCGCCGGCCGGCAGCATCAGGCGAAACTGCAGGTCGGTGCGGTTCTCGCCGTCGCTCTCGCGCAGCCAGCGGCTGCGTACCTGGGCACGGTCGTCGGGGTGCACGTGGGCCAGCACGTCGTCGAGGCTGGCGAAGGTATCCTCGCGTACCCCCAGCGTGCGTTCCACGTCGCCGCTCCAGCGCAGCGTGCCGCTGCGCGGGTCCAGGCAGTAGACCAACTGGTTGCTGGCTGCCAGGGCCAGCGTGACATCGTTCTGGCGCCGTGCCGATTGCGCGTGCAGCTGCTCCCGGCTGGTGCGCAGCGTGCTGATCAGGAGCGTCAGCAACGCCGCCACGGCCAGGTAGAGCTGGGCTTCGAGCAGGGAGCGGCCGTGGTGAGCCGCGCTTTCCGCGAACGGGCCATCGCCCTGGCCGGTATTGACCAGCACGAAGAGCGCCAGGATCGCCACCGCCACCGAACCGCCCCGGCCTCCCCACAGCAGCGTCACCACCGCGGCGAAGAACAACGGGATATAGGTCAGCGCAAAGAGCACGCCTCTCGGTACCGGCGCCAGGATCTCCCTGTCGAAGATAAAGAAGGTGGTCAGCACCAGCGCGGCAAAGGCGCCCAGGCCGAACAGGAAATCGCCGCCGCTCATGCCGCCTGAGCGCATGGCGCGAAAACGCGACCAGCCGGCCAGTACCGGCGTGACGATCAGCACGCCCACCAGGTCGGCGGCGCCCCACACGCGCGCGGTGCGCCAGAACGGCACGTCCTGCATGATCGTGAACCAGCCCGCGCCGATCGCGGCGCTGACGGCGCTGCTGACCACCCCGGCGATCAGCAGCCCGCGCACGAAGGCCAGCCCTTCCAGCGAGAAGTGCGTGCGCCTGACCAGCGCCACCGCCAGCGCGGCACTGCCGATTTCGTCGAGCGAGAACAGGATCAGCCGCAAGGTGTCGCGTCCCTCCACCCAGCCCAGCAGCATCTGCGCGGCAAAGAAGGCCAGCCCCACCGCCAGCCAGCGCGGCATCGGCGTCAGCATGAATGCGGCCACGGTCACGCCGGCCGGCAGCCAGATATAGCCGGTGGCTGAGAACGGGCCATTGAGCTTGTGCGAGATATAGCCGGAGCAGAAGTAAAGCGCCGCCCACAAAAACAGGACGACGGCCCGATTGGTCGCTCGGTTGGTTGGATTCACGTTGGCTTTCCTTGGCTGAGTCCCTGGCTCTGATGCGGCGCCAGGCCATCGGCTGGTATGCCGGCTGCACGTTGGCTGACCTGCCGGTGCGGCTGGGCAGGGGCATCATAAGCCCGGGCAAGGGTCTCTGGCATGGCCTGATGTAATAAAAACGTCACAATATCGGGTGTCCGGTCACGAGCCAGGCCGGCGCCGGCGGCGGTCGATGCCGTGCAAGGCAAGGCCGCAATATATACGAGGAGAAATGACGAAATGACAAAGTACACACTAAATATGGGATTCCTGCCCGGCCTGCTGGCCTGCGCCGCATTGCCACTGGCTCTGGGCGCGGCTCCCGCCGCCGCCGCCTGGCCGGAAAAGCCGATCCGCCTGGTGGTGGGCTTTCCGCCGGGCGGCCCGGTCGACACCCACGCGCGCATCCTGGCCGAAAAGCTCCAGCCTATCCTGGGCCAGTCGGTGGTGCTGGACTATAAAGCCGGCGCGGCCGGCAATATCGGCTCGGACGCTGTCGCCAAGGCGGCACCGGATGGCTACACGCTATTGCTGGCAAATACCGGCCAGATGGCCATCAACGGCTCGCTTTATCCCAAGCTGCCGTACGCCATGCCCCAGGATTTCGCACCCGTGGCCCGCACCGCGCTGATTCCGCTGGTGATGGTGGTCAATAACAATGTGCCGGCGCGCAACCTCAAGGAGTTCATCGCCTACGCGCGCGCCAATCCGGGCAAGCTCAATTTTGCCTCAGGTGGCAACGGCGGCATCTCGCATTTGATGCCGGAGATGTTCAAGCAGGCCTCCGGCACGTTCATTGTCCACATTCCCTACAAGGGCAGCGCCCCGGCCCTGACCGACGTGATGGGCGGCCAGGCGCAGATGATGGCCGATTCGATCCCGCTTTTCACGCAGTACATCAAGGCCGGCAAGGTGCGGGCGCTGGCGGTGACCTCGAAGCACCGTTCTCCCGCGTTGCCCGATGTGCCGACCATGGAAGAGGCCGGGCTGAAGAACTTCGAGGTGGTGGGTTTCTACGGCATGCTGGCGCCGGCCGGCACGCCCAAGGACGTGGTGGCCAGGCTGTCGGGCGCGCTGCAGACGGTACTGGGCGAGGCCGACACCCGCGCCAAGCTGGAGCAGCAAGGCGCCGAGGCAGCCTGGCAGGGCCCGGACGCATTCGGGCAGACCATTGCCGCGGAGCAGAAGCGCTGGGGACAGGTGATCAAGACTTCGGGCGCGAAGATCGACTAAGCGCAGGTGGCCGCTCCAAGACACTACGCCGGTCGGGGTGAATGCGGTTGCGCGAATTCCGGTTTAACATCCGGAGCTCTTTCAAGGAGCGGAAATGCATTTGTCCAACTGGCTTGTCTTTTGCGGCGTCTCGCTGTTCATGGCGTTTACGCCTGGCCCGGCGGTGCTGCTGGCGGTGTCCAATTCCGTGTCGGTGGGACCATCGCGAGCCATGCTCGGCTCCTTTGGCAATGCCGCCGGGGTGTTCATGGTGTCGGCGGTCGCCATGGCCGGCCTCGGCGTGGTGCTGACCAGTTCCGCCGCGGCATTTATCGCCTTGAAAGTGCTCGGCGCGGCTTACCTCATCTATCTCGGCGTGAAGCAGTGGCGCAGCGGCGCGAATGCGTTCGCCGTGGTCGACCGGCCCGGCCAGGCCACGGGCTTGCGTGCGTCGATGCGGCTCTTCGGCCACGGCGTGCTCGTGGCCGTGACCAATCCGAAGAGCATCCTGTTCTTCTCGGCACTGTTCCCGCAGTTCCTGACGCGCAACGCACCGGTGCTGGAGCAGTTCCTGGTACTGACCGCGACCTTCTCCGTCTGCACCTTGCTGTCGCATACCTTTTATGTGCTGGTGGCGCGCGGCATGAAGCGCGGTTTTTCCGATGTCCGCCGCGTGCGGCTGTTCAACCGTATTTCCGGTGGCGCTTTTGTCGCCCTTGGCCTGGGCATGCTCCGGCTGCGCAGCAAGGCTGCCTGAGAGACGCCCGCTACCACTGCGCAGGCGAGGTGCCCAGCCGCCCCGCCGGACGCTCCCAGTGCATCGGTGCGCCCTGCACCATGACCGGCGGCTTGATGCGTAGCGCCGGTCCCCATGCGGTTTCCTCCACGGTGTTCGCCAGATCGGCAGGCGTTTCGGCTGCCAGCGCCGCTGCTTCGCCCTGCGTGGCGCTACCCGACACCAGCAGATGCGCGGTGCGCGCCAGCGATGCCCGCACTTCGCAGCCGGCGCCTGTGGCGATGCGCTGCGCCAGACCGCGCACTGCCGCTGCCGCCATCAGGTAGCCAGTCGCGTGATCGATCGCCTGCACGGGCAGCGGCCCGGGGCGGTCCAGCCCCGCGGCGCGCATGCCCGCATCGGCAATGCCGGTGCTCATCTGCACCAGGCTGTCGAAGCCGCGCCGGCCTGTCCACGGACCGGTCCACCCATATGCATCGAGCGACACGTCTACCAGTCCGGGATTGATCTCCCTGCGCCGCCGCGCGTCCAGGCCAAGACGCGCCAGAGCCTCGCGCCGGTAGCCGTGCACGAGTACGTCGGCCTGGCTTAGCAGCCGCTCAAGCACATGCCGGTCCGCCGCGTTTTTCAGGTCGAGCCGGGCACAACGCTTGCCGGGAACGACTTCCGGAACCGTGCCGGGCTCTTCCCAGCCGGGCGGATCGATGCGGAGAACATCGGCGCCAAATCCGGCCAGGAAGCGGGTGGCGACGGGGCCGGCCAGGATCCGGGTCAGGTCCAGCACGCGAATGCCGCGCAAGGGGCGGTCCGGCGCAATGGCCCAGTCCGGCCGGTCGCCGGTGGCGTGGGTCGTCCAGTGCAGGAGCGGTTCGCTGTTGACGGCCCTTCCCTGCGGATGTGCCACCCATTCCGCCTGCGTACGCATCGCTGCCGAACACCCGCCGTTGCCGACGATGGCGGTTTCCAGGGCGCTGGCTTCCCATTGCGCGACGGCCCGAGCGACCGCCGCCTTGTCGGCCGGCACGCCGAGCACCGCGAGGGCGGCGTCGCGGTGATGCGGGGCGTTGGTGTGCAGCCGGATCCAGCCGTCGGCCGCCCTGTAGTCGCCGGCCACGGCATCCCATTGCGGCGGCAGTTCCCAGCCTTGCGGCCGCAGCGAAGTGCCGAACCACAGCGATGCCAGCCGCTGGTCCGCCTCGACCCGCGGCATCCGTCCGTGCGCCTGGTGGATCAATCCGGCAACGGCGAGCCCGGCGGCGCCGACGGCCGCCGTGGCCAGGGGGGTGACCGGAAAGACCGACGGCAGGTTGCCCGTACCGGTCATGGCGACGTGCTCGGGCCAGGCGGCGTCACCGTGCATGCCCTGCCAGATCTCGCCCAGGAAGTTGGTGCCTGCTTTCGCCGTGTTCGGGGCCGATGGCGGGGAGTATTCGGGGTTTGGCATGACGGCTCTCGCTTGTCGTTCGGTGGTGGGTCAGCGGCTAAGTGCTTTGCAGGATAGGCTTCTTGTCTTAATAGTCAATATTGATTATCTTAATCAACTAGTTGCTCCTTTCCACTTGGACCGCCATGTCCCGCTACCTGAGTTCCGGCGAAGCCGCCGCCGCGCTTGGCGTGTCCCGCCAGACGCTCTACGCCTATGTCAGCCGCGGCCTGCTGCACGCGCACGACGGGGAAACCCATCGCGAAAGCCGCTATCTCGCGGAGGACGTGGAGCGCCTGGCGGGCCAGCGCACGCGCGGCCGCAAGCCCCGCGAAGTGGCCAAGGCCACGTTGAACTGGGGTTTGCCGGTGCTGGAATCGCGGATCACGCTGATCGAGGACGGGCAGCTTTACTACCGCGGCAACAATGCCGTGGCGCTCGCCGCATCCGACACGGTGGAAGCGGTGGCGGCGCGGCTTTGGCAATGTCCTGTGGAGGCCGCCTTTGGCGCCGTGCCGCCATCGCCGCCGGCGCACCTTGCCGCGATGCAGGCGGCCTTCGCCGGCCAACGCTGCGAGGAGGCGCTGTTGCCCCTGTTCACCATCGCCAGCGAGGACGACCCCACCGCGCAGTGGCAGGCATCGCCGGAGCGGCTTGCCGCGGGCTGCGGCGTCCTGGTGCGGCTGCTGGCCGCCTGCCTGCTGGGCACGGCGCCCGCCAGCACCCCCGTGCACCGGCAGTGCGCCAGTGCCTGGCAGGTGGACGACGAGGGTGCGGCGCTGATCCGCATGGCGCTGGTGCTATGCGCCGACCATGAGCTGAACGCGTCGAGCTTCACGGCCCGCTGCGTGGCGTCCACCGGCGCCAGCCTGCGCGCTTCGGTGGTGGCTGGCCTGGCCGCGCTGACCGGCGGCCGGCACGGCGGTGCAACGGCGCGCGTGGAGGCACTCTGGGATGAGCTGGGCGACCTCCGGCCCGCCGCAAAGCTGCGCGAGCGGCTCGCCCGCGGCGAGGGCCTGCCGGGTTTTGGCCATCACCTCTATCCTGCCGGCGATATCCGGGCCATTGGCCTGCTGTCGCGGATACTCCCGCATCATCCCGAATGGCAGGCACTGATCGACGTCGCTTTTTCCCTGGTGGGGCAGCGGCCATCGATCGATTTCGCGCTGGTGGCGCTGCGCAGGCATCTGGGCCTTCCGCCCGGCGCGGCCTTCGGCCTGTTTGCGCTCGGGCGTTCGGTCGGCTGGATCGCGCACGGATTGGAGCAGCGCTCCGATGACGAGCTGATCCGGCCGCGCGCGGCCTATGTCGGCCCGCGTCCGGCTCCGGCGTGAACGCCGCCTCCTGTCAGGCGGCAAGCTCCGCCGCGCGCTGTTGCAAGCGCCGCACCGCCTCGCGCGCCTGCGCGCCAAGCTCCGCAAGGTCGAGGCCCGGAATCGCGTCGTGCTCTGCCACCACGCGCCCGCCCACCAGCAGCGCGCGCAGCGCCGGCCTCCCGCCGCTGGCCACCGGCGCGATGGCCGGATCGTGCAAGCCGAAGCAGCGCGGGTCGTCGAGGCGGTAGACGGCAAGGTCGGCCGCCTTGCCCGGCTGCAGCGTGCCGACCGCATCCAGGCCAAGCACGGCCGCACCGCCGGCCGTGCCCCAGCGCACCACGTCCTCCACGCGCGCGGCATCGGCGCCGCCCTCATGGCTGCCTCCTTCGGCGCGCGGCAGCGCGCCGTGGCCACGCCGCGCGCGCTGCAGCAGCCAGGCGGCATGTGTTTCCGAAATCATGTCGGCCGCTTCGTTGGAGGCGGCACCGTCCACGCCGATCGACACTGGCACGCCTGCGGCTTCCAGCGCCGGGATATCGGCGATGCCGCTGCCCAGCCGGCCATTGCTCTGCGGGCAGTGCGCAATGCCCGTGCCGGTGGCACCGAGCTGGCGGATTTCGCCGGCGCCCAGCTTGACCAGATGGGCGAACCACACATCGGGCCCCAGCCATTCGTGCTCGCCGCAGAAGGCCACCGGCGTGGTCTGGTATTTTTCCCACGCGGCGTTCTGGTACTCCACTGTCTCCGACAAATGGCTGTGCAGGCGGATGCCCAGCTGGCGCGCGGTGCGCGCGCTGGTGCGCAATTCGTTGGGCGACATCGAGTAGAGCGGCGTGGTGGGTGCCATCACCACGCGGCGCATCGCGTCCGGCGCGGCCTGGTGGTAGCGCGCGGTGAGCCGCTCGCAATCGCCCAGGAACTGGTCGAGCGTTTCGGGGCGGAGCGCCTGCGGCAGGTCGATTTCGAGCTGCCTCGTGCGGGTTGCGCCGCCGCGGCACAGGACAAAGCGCAGTCCCAGCGCCTCGGCCTCCTCGAACAGGATGGCCGAGCTGTCGTAGGGCATGCCCGGATAGTAGAGATAGTTGTGATCGGCGACGGTGCCGCAGCCGCTGCGCACCAGTTCCACCAGGCCGATGCGGGCCGCAAGCCGGAAGGACGCTTCGTCGAAGGCGCCGCGGAAGCGGTAGGGCGTGGCGCCCAGCCAGGGCGTGAGCGTCAGGTCCAGCCCCGGCGGATCCCCCTTGAGCAGCGACTGGAACAGATGATGATGGGTGTTGACCCAAGCCGGGTAGATCACGCAATCCGTGGCGTCGATGACCTGCTCGCCGGGGCGCGGGTCGAGCCGGCCGATGGCTTCGATGGTGCAGCCGGCCACGCGCAGGTCCGGCCCGGCATGGCGCTCGCCCGCGCCGGCAAGGCCGGTGAGGATGGCGGTGGCGTTGCGGATCAGGATGGTGGGGTTCGGCTTCATGCGAGCTCGCTTTCGTGCCAGTGGGACAGCGCCATGCGCGATATCACCACCATTGCGCCAAACAGCGCGACGCCCGTCACCGTGATCAGGAACAGGGCGGCGAACAGGCGCGGGATATTGAGGGCGAAACCCGCTTGCAGGATCTGGTAAGCCAGGCCCGCGCCGGTGCCCCCGGTGCCCGCCACGAATTCCGCCACCACCGCGCCGATCAATGCCAGCCCGCACGAAATGCGCAGCCCGCCGAAGAAGTACGGCAGCGCGCTCGGGATGCGCAGCCGGCGCAGGGTGTCCCAGCGGCTCGCGCGGTTGATGCGGAACAGGTTGAGCAGCCCGGGGTTGACACTGCGCAGGCCCAGCACCGTGTTGGAGATGATGGGGAACACCGCCACCATGGTGGCGCAGATCACCAGCGCCAGCGTCGGCTCCTTGACCCAGATGATGATCAGTGGCGCGATCGCCACCACCGGTGTTACCTGCAGCAGGATGGCATAGGGAAACAGGCTGGCCTCGATCAGCCGGCTTTGCACGAACACAAAGGCCGCGGCGGTACCGGCCACCACCGCCAGCGCGAACGCCAGCATCGTGATGCGCAGCGTCACCCACAGCGAGCCGGACAGCAGGCTCCAGTCTTCCACCAGCGCATGGCCGATGGCGGCGGGCGTGGGCACCAGGTAGGCGGGGACGGCGAGCGCCGTGCAGATGCCTTGCCACGCCAGCAATAGCAGCGCGCCGACGGCAAGCGGGGCGGCCACGCGCTGTACGGCGGGGCGCGACAGTAGCGGGGGATTCATGGAGGGGCTCCTGGTTATCGCGGGTGTGCGTCCGGATCGATGCCGGTGTTGGCCTGCGTGAGCAGCGCCGACAACTGCGCGCAGTACTGCATGAAGGCGGGCGAGACGCGGAAGGCTTCGTCGCGCGTCTCGGGGCCTTCGATCGTCACATCGGCGATCACCCGGCCCGGACGCGCCGCCATGACCACCACCCGGCTCGACAGGTAGACCGCCTCGTAGATGCTATGCGTGACGAAGACCACGGTGAGGCCGCGTTCTGCCCACAGCGCGCGCAGGTCTGCATCGAGCCTGTTGCGGGTGAACTCGTCGAGCGCGCCGAAGGGTTCGTCCATCAGCAGCAGATCGGGGTTGGTCGCCAGTGCCCGCGCGATCGACACGCGCATCTGCATGCCGCCGGACAATTCGCGCGGATAGACCGTGCCGAAGCGGCCCAGTCCCACCAGCGCCAGTGCGCGCTGGACGCGCTCGCCGGCCTCGGCGCGCGGCATGCGTGCCAGGTCCAGCGGCAGCCGCACGTTGTCGGCCACGCGCGCCCACGGCATCAGGGTGGCTTCCTGAAACACCATCGCCAGCGTGCGCCCGGCGGCATCGGAGGCGGTGGGCAGGGCAGGATTGCCCCACCAGCGCAGATGTCCCGCCGAGGGCGTTTCCAGCCCGGCAAACAGCTTGAGCAAGGTGCTCTTGCCGCAGCCGGACGGGCCCAGCAGCGAGACGAACTCGCCGGGCTTGATCGCCAGCCTGACGCGTTCCAGCGCCACGGTGCCGTTGGGGTAGGTCTTCTCGACCTGGTTGGCGAGCAGCAGGGGCGCGCCGGCATCGCGGGCGATGCCGGACACGATGCCACCGGGGCCCGGGCCTGGGGTCTGCATGGCACTGCGAAAGAGGGCGCTCATGACGGTCTCCGTATTGAGTCTGTGCGGGGCTACCCGGTTCAGCCGCGTACCACGGGAATGCGGAACGCTTCCTTCTCACCGTGCTGCGTGAACAGCGCCATCAGCATCTTGCGCATCAACAGGCCGGGCTTGTCGGACTCCATGTGGAATTCAACGCGGCGGCGCGTGTCGACGCAGGCGTCGTAGTCGGTGGCTTCCAGGATCTCGCGGTCCTCGCCGACGATGGGCGCATCCCAGTCGATCAGTTCCTGGGTCGAGCAGTCTTCCTCGCTGTCGTTGCGGTACAGCCATTGCGACAGCATCACGCTCTTGTCGTCGATCGGCGTGGCGCAGTTGTAGATGATGTGGTGGCGCCCGCTGGCCGGATAGATGCAACCAAAGCGACGCGTGAAGGGCAGGTCCCAGCGGTTGAACATATGCCGGTGCGTGATCGGCTCGGTGGTGCCGGTAACGCGGTGGCCGGCCTCGATGTTGCGGATCGGCACCAGCGTCTCGGCCTCGAAGCCCCATTCGCGTGCCTGCAAGTCGTACTTCTCGGGCTTGGGCTGTTCGGACAGGCCGAAGTTGGCGCGGTGCACGAAGCTGAAGTGCGAGTTGTCGAAGGCGTTCTCCATCACGCGCAGCGGGCTGGTGTTCCATTTCTCGTAGAACTGGAAGATGCGGCGGTAAGCGGGATCGCCATCCTCCGGAAAATCGGGGATGGGCTGCAGCGGATCTTCCAGCGCCACCCAGACGTAGCCATACTTTTCCTGCGCGTGATAGGCCTGCACCTTCGCGCCAGACGGGATGGCGTTATCCGGCGCCTGCGGAATCCGCACGCAGGCGCCGGCGCAGTTGTATTCCCAGCCGTGGTAGCCGCAGACGATGTCGCCGCGGTCGTTGACCCAGCCCTTGGAGAGACGGGCGGTGCGGTGGCAGCAACGGTTCTGCAGGGCAGCGGGCTTGCCGTCGGCACCTTTCCACAGCACCAGGTTTTCGCCCAGCAGGGTGAAGGGCCTGGGGCCGTCGTCGAGCATGGCGATGGGCATCAGGGCGTACCAGAAGCGGCGCAGGACGGGTTGTTGAGTGACCAGCATTGCAGAATCCTTGTATGGGGGGTGATCTTTGATCTCGGACAGCGGTGCCGCGCAGTGCGTTACGGCATCACGGCATCAGGGCATGATCTTCAGGTCCTTCACGAACTGCGTGGTGTAGGCTTGCTTCCAGTCGGTATCGGCTTTGAGCAGGCCGGCGCCGACCATGAAGTCGCGCGTCTTCTGCCAGCGCGCATCGGTCATCACGCCGATGCCGTAGCGGGCCGCGTCGCCGCCGCTCACCATGCGGTACTCCTTGAGCTTGTCCACGCCCCAGGCGAGCTGGTCGTCCTTCATGTTCGGGTTCTCCTGCTTGATCAGCGCATTGGCAGGGGCGGGGTCCGCGAGGTAGCTTTTCCAGCCTTCCATGGTCGCCTTGACGAAGCGGGCAATGACGTCCGGCTTCTCCTTGACGGTTTTCCGCATGGTGACAATGGTGGTGCCATAGGGCGGATAGCCATCGTCGGCAAACAGGAAGAAGCGCGTCTTGGCGCCGGCCTTGCTGGCCGAGAACACCTCTGACGAGGCATAGGCCTGCTGCGCCGAATGCGGGTCGGCGAAGAAGGGCTGCAGATTGAACGTGTAGACGCGGGACTGGGATTCTTCGAGCTTGTACTTGCCCTTGAGCCACGGCCACCACGTGGTGCGTCCGGAGGTGGAAACCAGCACCGTGCGGGTTTTCAGGTCTGCCAGGCTTTTGACGTCCTCATGGGTCATCATGCCTTGCAGGTCGGTCTGGAAGGAGGTTGCTACGGTGGTCACGGGCACGCCTTGCTCCACGCCCTTCAACACCTGCAAGTCGTAGCCCATCAGGAAATCGGCCTGCCCGCTGGTGAGGATCTGCATGCCGTTGACCTGCGGGCCGCCCATGCGGACGGTGACATCCAGGTCGTATTTCTTGTAGATGCCCTTGGCCACGGCCTGGTAGAAGCCGCCGTGTTCGGCCTGGGCATACCAGGAAGTGAGGAAGGTCACCTTGTCGGCGGCCAGCGCGGTGGCGGGGACGGCCGCGAACGTGAGCATGGCGCAAGCGCCGGCGATCAACAGGCGGCGCAATGGGGAGGGCGTCTTCATGGGGGCTCCTTGGCGGACAGGTGTGGGGCAAATGCTGGCGAGGGCTGCAACAGGCGGGGTGGCACCGGCGAGCGTGCGCCGCGCATGGTCATGCGCTGGCGCAACGCGAGCGGAGGGATTGCCGCGCAATGCGCCTGCGCAATGGAATAAGGGCTTGAGGATGAGGGACATCGTGGGCGCTCTCTTTTCTCTCGTCCCGGCCTTGTGACCGGATCCAAACGCCCGGATGTCTCGCCTGGCGAGGCAACTGGGCGTGCGACCAAATGGTCGCGAGAGCAATGTCCCACGCCGGTACGCATTTGCCCGCTTGGGGAACGCGTCGGCGTTAACCGCTTCTACTCGACAGGTTGTTCAGCAAGAGCTGTGCCAACACCCACGGCAAGAGACTGCACATGCTGGCTGGCGCCGCCGGATAGCCATGGTGCATGTTGGGTCATGCGCGGTGCGATGCATGCACCAGATCGGTGTGCGCCGCGCGCGGCCGCTGCTCAGCTGCCGGTACTGTTCCTGACCAGCGCGCCGCAGCGGCCGACCATGGTGGTGAGGCAGCAGGCGTTGCCTGACCAGTCGCCGCCAATGACCATGCCGTTGGGGCCGGCGATCAGGCGGCGCTGGCACTGGCCTGGCGTCTGCAATGGTTCGGGCGACGTGGGCGCGCGCGCATCGCGCGGGCCGCTGCCCGGCGCGCGAGCCGGCGGCACTTCCTCGGTCCACAGGTAAGCGGTGCCGCCCGGCACGGCCTGCACCGCCTGCGGGGGGCCCCACTGGGCCTTGGCCTGCTCGATCGGCGCCGACTTCCAGGAAGCCAGCACGCGCTGCATGGCGGATTCTTCGACGCTCGCGCAGCCGCCCAGGGCGATGGCGGCCAATGGTGTCAGCAGGAAACGAGGAGAGGCGGCGAGACGGCGGACAGCGGACATGGCGGCTCCAGAGGGGGCAACCCCCTCTGCGCAGACTATCCCAGCGCCCCGCCCCGCCGCAAGCAACCCGGCGCCGCTTATGCGGGTTTGCCCACAGAAGGCGCCAGCACGATCTTGTCCGCGTCCGCGGACGGCTCGTGCGGGTTGTCGCCGCCTCCGGCCTGGCCGAGATCCATGCCCCTGGTTTCCGGCAGCAGCAAGGCGGCGCCCATCACCATCATGTAGCCCACGCCGGCGACGATGGCGATGGCCAGCGGCAGCGAGGTACGGCCGGTGCTCAGCCATCCCACCGTCAGCGGGAAGAGCGAACCGATCACGCGCCCTATGTTGTATGACACCCCATAGCCCGTGGCGCGGATGTCGTTGGGATAAGACTCCGAGATGGTGGCGCCGATGCCGGCGAACACGCCTTGCATCAGCACGCCGAGCGGGAAACCCAGGAACAGCATCGACGTGTTTGAAACCGGGATCACCATATAGACCAGCGCCATGACGAAGGCGCCCGCGGCAAAGGCGATGTAGGTCAGGCGGCGGCCCCAGCGGTCGGTGGCATAGGCGCCCGCCACATAACCCACCAGGGAGCCAAAGATGGTCATCGCCAGGTAGGAACTCGTGCCAAACACGGAAAGCCCGCGCTCGGTCTTGAGGAACGTTGGCAGCCAGGTGGCAATCGCATAGTAGGCGCCGAGCATGCCGCCCGACAACAGGCTGCACAACAGCGTCTTGCCCAGCAACGGCCGGCGGCCCAGGCGCGCCAGTTGCTGCCATGCGGAAGGGGCATCGGCCGCACCGCCCGCGGCGCGTTCGGCCTGGCTCTTGATGAAGACCTCCGGCTCTTCCAGGTTGCGGCGCAGGTAGATCACCACCAGCGCCGGCAGGATGCCCAGGAAGAAACAGACGCGCCAGGCGGTTTCAGCCGGGAACAGGCTGAAGGTGATGGCGTAGGCAATCGCCGCCGCGCCCCAGCCGAAGGAATAGCTGCTGGCGGTGAAGCCGGAATACTTGCCGCGGTGCGCGGGGTTGCGGATCATCTCCGTCACCAGCACCATGCACAGAGAGGATTCGCCACCAAAGCCCAGGCCCTGCAGCATCCGGAAGACCAGCAACTGCTCGGGCGTGCTGGCCAGTCCGCACAGGAAGCAGGCCACGGCGAACACCACGATGGTCCAGCGCAGCACACGCACCCGGCCGTAGCGGTCGGCCAGGATGCCCGCACCGATGGCGCCCACCAGCGAAGACACCAGGGTCCACGTGACGATGGCGCCGGCGGTCGACTTGCTCATGCCCCACTGGGTCAGCAGGGTCGAAATCAGGAAGGAGTAGATCATGAAGTCGAACACGTCGACCGCATGACCGAGGAACGCGCCGTAAAAGCCCTTGCGCTCCATTGTCGATAAATCCTTGAACCAGGCGAACATGATCTCTCCTTCGAATCGTTTCGAATTGGGGGGCGGTGCGTTGGTTTTGTTATCGCGCCGGGGCGCGTGGCACCTTGAGGGACTGGACCGGCGGTGGCCGGAAGGCAAAACCCGCTGCTTCGAGCAACTGGGCAAAACGCAGCGAGGTCAGGTCGGCGAAGCGTCCGGCGACGATCTGCACCCCCACCGGCAGGCCGCCGCGGCCCGGGCCGACCGGTGCCACCGTCGAGGGCAGGCCGCACAGGCCGGAGTGCCCGGCCCAGAACAACTGGCTGGTGAGCGGTTGCGCCCGGCCGTTGACCTGGAGCGTGCGCTGCCACGGCTCGCCCGCCTCGTCCAGGGCAAAGGCCGTGGTGGCGGCGGCCGGACAAAGCAGCACGTCCACCTCGCCGAAGAAACGTTGCCAGGACTGCGCGAAGGTGGCCCGAGCCTGCTGCAGTTGAAGCCATTGCCGATGCCGGATGCCGGCGCCCGTGAATTGCAGCGTCGCATAGCTATGGTCTTCGGGCGCGGCGCCGGCGGCATGGGCCAGCGCGGTGTCGAAGCTGGTGTCATCCATATGGATCGACGTCGTCGCCCGCAGCATCAGCACATAGGCGTGCCACAGGGCTGCGGCATCGAAGTCCGGGCGGGCATTCCACCGTACCTGCGCGCCCTGGCTCTCCAGCCAGCGTCCCAGCCTTTCGATCTCGTCGCTGACTTCCGTGTCGGCCTCGCAAAGCGGATGGCTGGATAGCACGGCGACGCGGAAGTCGGCCAGCGTGTGCTTGTCACAGGGCGGCAACGCCAGGCGATAGGCCAGTGCGTCGCTGCCGTCCGGCCCCGCGAGTGCGTGCAGCAGCAGTTCGAGATCCCGCGCACTGCGCGCGACCGGGCCCGCCACGTTGATCTCCTGCTCACCATAGCCGTGGCCGATGCCGTGGCCGCGTAGCGGCACCAGCCCGTGGCTGCTCTTGTGGGAGAACACGCCGCAGTAATGCGCCGGGTTGCGCAGCGAGGAGCCGATGTCGGAGCCCACGTCGAAGAAGCTCATGCCAGCGCAGACCGCCGCGGCGCTGCCGCCGGACGAGCCACCAGGGGTGCGGCCCGGATCATGCGGGTTGCGGGTGGTGCCGTAGACGGCGTTGTAGCTTTGCCAGTCGCGCAGCCCGATCGGCACATTGGTCTTGCCCAGCAGTACGGCGCCGGCCGCGCGCAAACGCTCGACGACAGCGGAGTCGTTGGCCGCGATGTTGCCGCGCTGGGCCGGGCTGCCGCATGTGGTGGGCCAGCCGGCTACGTCGAAGGACTCCTTGATGGAGAAGGGGATGCCGTCCAGATCGCCAAGCGGCGCTCCACGACGGCGGCGTTCGTCGCTGGCCTTGGCCGCGGCGCGGGCGTTGGGGAAATCCGCCAGGATGATGGCGTTGATCTCGTGGTGCGAGGCGGTATAGGCGGCTTCGCACCAGTTCACTAGGTCTTGCGCGCTGGCATGGCCTTTGGCCAGTAGCTCGGCGGCTTCCCACAAGGGCAGGAAACACCCTTCTGGCTGCTGGACATCGGTCGTTGGAATATCTTGCCGCGTCACGCTGGCGCTCCGTTTTGTGGGGTCCCTTGCCAACGAGGCACGGGATTGGGGGCTGTCGGGATTCCGCGAATTCGGTATACTATATTCATTGATTTGCAGAGGGCAAGGCAAATATTCAGACCGCCGCGAACCGCCGCTTTCTGGTGCAATGCAACAGAAAGCGGCACAAATTCGGCGCTGGAAAGCGAGTCCGCGCGGAGGATGCGCACCTTGATAGGGCGCGTCTTTTGCGATTTTGGTATACCGTTTTGGCTTGAGCGGTTTGAGGATAGCCGGCCAGGAGCACTACCGCTGTTCGAGCAACGCCTTCAATGCGGCAAGGTCGCGCCGGACCCACTCCGCGTCCGCTTGCAGTTGGGCATCGCTGACGCCCGGACTGCGCAGCAAGGTAAACAGCAGGGTGGCCCCGTCGCCATTGGCGATCACGCGCATCGGGATATAGATTTCCTCGCCCTGCGCCGGCTGCACATAGTGGTCGGCGACGCCATAGGGGTTGGGGGGCGTGAACCGGACCTGCATCGGGCCTTGGGGCGTGAGCGTTGACCAGGTGCCATCCGCCTGCTGCGACAGCTCCCCTAGCCCGCTGGCCCAGCGGGGATAGTTCTCGGGGACCGCAAGGAAGGCGGAGACGGTGGCGGCAGGCAGATCGATATCGATGCCGAGGCTGAGATAGTCGCTTTGCTTGGCCATGGTCTCGCTCCGCCTTGGGGTACTACTAGTGCTCGAAGAAGGACAGGGTTTGCTGGTCCGGGCTGGATGGCCGGCGCCGGCGTGTGCCGGTTGGGGATACGGGGGCTGTCCGCTGCGTTTCGCGCCGCGGCATCGAGGGCGCCTGAAGCTCGAATTGCCGGACGTGTTCCAGCGGCACGGCGCTGGCCAGCAAAGCCGCCAGCCTGGGCGCCAGGATCTGGTAGGTGTCCGGGTCGAAGCGTGCGGGCGCGCACAACAGGCCGGCTGCTTCATCCAGCGTGGACACGGTGCCCAGGTAGCACCAGTCCTCGAGCACATGCCACCACGCCTTGGCGCCATCCTGCTCGCGCCACGCCACGGCACCCGCGAAAGGCCAGGGCCGCAGCGACAGGTCCGCCAGGGCCATCACGGCACGCTCGCGGTGCGACGCCAGCGATTCGTCGCCCGTGCATGCCCCCAGGCAACGGTGCAGCTGGCGGGCGAAGCAGGGCAGGCCCCGCCGCACCGTCTTTTCCAGGGCGAGCGCGGCTTGGCAAAGCTGATGGGCTTGCGCCAGTTCGGCCAGGCGCGCCTCGGCGCTCGCCCGGCTGGGAAAGGCGCCATATAAGTTAGGGTGGCGGCTGAAATCCGTGTCGCGATCCGAGCGCAGCATAGGCGCGCTCAGCCCGGGCGCCAGTTCCCAGGAAAACAACCCTGCAGTCTGCCGCAGCTTCTGGTTGTGCAGTGGTTGCAGCGTCTTGATCAGGTGCGCTTCCAGCAGCAGCGCTCCCGCTTCGCCACCAGTCTCCCGCCACTCCACCCGGCGCACGGCGCGCGCCAGCCGCATTTCCAGGGCGGCGCGATGATCGCTGGAAAAGTGCGCGCCAATGCGCTGGCGCAGGTGGATGCTCTTCCCTATATAGAGAGGCATATCCTGGTCGCCGTAGAAGAGATACACACCGGCGGTATCGGGCACGTCATCCAGGGCGGTTTCCTCCAGGCCGGCGGGCAGGCTTGCGCGCTTGACCAGGGACCGCACCGCCGATTCGACCAGATCGACCGTATAGAGCTCGTGGATCTTCTGCCAGAACTGCCACAGCAGTTCGGCATCGGCCAGGGCCCGGTGCCGGCCCTTGGGCTGCAATTCGAACCGGGCGATCAAGGCATCCAGGCCGTGCCGCGCCACCGACGGAAACAGCGAGCGCGAGAGGCGCACGGTGCACAATACGTCGGCGCGGAACGTCACGCCAACGCGGCGGAATTCATTCTTGAGAAAGCCATAGTCGAAGCGTGCGTTATGGGCGACGAAGAGCTTGCCCTGCAGCCGCTCCGCCAGGCTCTCCGCCAGCGACTCGAAGCTTGGCTTGCCGCGCACCATGGCATCGGTGATACCCGTCAGTTGCTGGATGAAGGGTGGGATGCCGATCCCGGGATCGACCAGGGTATCCCATTCGACAATACCGTCCGGCCCCACTTCCACCACGCCGATCTCGGTGATGCGGTCCCGGGTGGCGTCGGCGCCGGTTGTTTCCAGGTCGACAAAGACGATGGGGCGGGAGAGTGCGTCGGCCAGCGCTTGCGCATCCAGGTGCCAGGGCGTGTTGGCCGGCTGGCGCGAGGGCTGGTAGATGGAGAGGTCAGGCATCCGTTGATTCTAATAGATTGCAGCCACGCGGAAGCTGCCCTGCGCCGGGGCTCGGCAGCCGGCTTCATCACAGCGTCACAAACCGCTCTGAAGAAATTTCAGAAAACGCTTGCCATGGCCGAGGGGCTCCCTTAAGATTCGCCCCCTCGCAACACAACTACCGCGCTGCAAAGCAGGCGGGACAAGGGTTGCGGGGTTGGCAGGGTGGTTGGCGGCGCGAAAGGCGCGGCGAACTGAAGTAAAA
>NZ_JBFTSG010000024.1:0-112769 GCF_056399885.1 Cupriavidus sp. 01L45
ACCCATGGCAAGTTGCCTTTATCGCGGACTACACGCTTTCCAAGCGGACTGATGTCTACCTGACCACGGCATATTCAAAGAATGCGGGTCTGGGACTGGATTCCCCGATGATTGGCTTTGCTAACAGCCTTTCCCTTGGCAATAGCTACGCGCTTGCCAGCGGCCAAAGCAACATGCTCGGTGTCGCCGTAGGTATTCGCCACAAGTTCTGACGATAGTTCAACGGTATGTGACAAGGCCATATTTGCGCAGTGGCGCGGGCAGTCCCGCAGGGAAGCTCGCGTGCATCCAGCCCCACCCATGCTCTTTGTGCCGCTTCGGCGGCATTTTTTTTGGGTTCGGAGGTTCCTCGAAGTGCGCGATGGGGACCAGGGAAGAACCGGGCGAATAGCGATAGCCAGTGACAGCTCAGATCAAATCAGACGCCAAAGGCACGCATATCGCGATACCAACGGGAGCCACACCAGGATCATCGAGAGGACGGTTAGGCAGCGCAAGGGATGCGCTCCGATCAAAGACGGATGTCGCGTTACGCGAACACTTTCAGGCCCCTCAGCACGGCAGGCCTACGCGCAACCTCCCGATACCAGCGAGCAAGTTCTGGATGCTCGCTCCATTCGATGGCGTCGTGAAATGCGCGTGCAATGGTGAATGCCGCGATGTCGGCAACCGAAAACGACTCGCCTGCCATAAAAGCGGAAAATGCCAGGAACCGGCCGCCGTCAAGTAGTGCGGATACGGCGAGTTCGTTGATGGATTTCGCCTGGTCGGACGCTCCGATCTGTTGGAGCTTGAATGCCCCATGGCTCACCGCAATGACGTCGGTCAAAAAATAGAAGAACCGCTCGTACACCTTGGCCCGCGCGACTGGATCGGCCGGCAGCAGAGTGGTCGGAGAGGACTCTGCCGCGAACAAGATGATGGCGTTGGACTGCGCGAGGACAAACCCGGCGCCAGAGGCACGTTGGACAAGAACCGGAACCTTGCCGAAGGGGTTCAACGACCGTAGCTCCTGCCCCTGGTGCTCTCCAGTTGCCAAGTTGACGGGTCTTGCGGAATAGGCAATACCAGCCTCTTCCAGCGCGATGGCGGCACGGATGCAATTCCCGGTTTGGGCCCCGTACAACTCCAGTGCATTCTGCATATAGGCCCCTCTCTCCCTGCGATCATCACTAGATTGCCGCTCTGGAGTGTATATGAGATCCGGAACAAGGGCAGGGTCATCCATATGCCACCTCATGCCTGGCTGCGAATGCCATCAGGTTTCGATACGGTTCCGCGGCTTTCCCGTCGGCATCCCCGGCAAGTGGAACCGGCATTCCCATTCGTTTCCATTTTCGATGCCTGGCACGAGACGACAGGACCTTCATTCGCCCCCTCGATATCGATGAAATGTTCGTGGCGATCACGGTCCCGGCGCGCGCCATCGACTCAATCTGGCGTCTTCATGACAAACGCCGCCCCAGCGTTTCGGGCACCATCGCGAGTCCGATCAGCGAGACAACCCCGCAGCCAATGACATAGAGAGCCGGCGCGTTGGGGTTGCCCGTGACCTGCATCAGCATGGTCGAGAACAACTGCGCGAAGCCGCCGAACAGCGCGATCGCCACGTAATAGGTCACCGACATGCCGGTTGCGCGCAGCCGCTGCGGCAGCACCTCGCTGACCAGCACCATCGTGGCAGGAGACGTCATCGCCATCGGTACGGCCAGCAGCCCTACCACGATCAGCAGGCAGGTCAGGGATGGAATGCGGTTAAGGAGCGAGAAGGCCGGATAGATCATGACGAGCAGCGCCACCCGGGACCACCACACGACTTTCCGGCGCCCGACGCGATCGCAGAGCCAGCCGGACAGCGGTGCGAACACCGCCAGCACCAGGGAGGCGACGAAGCCTGCCCAGATGGCATCGCCGCGCGAGATGTGCAGCTGGAAGGTCGCGTAGTTGGCCAGGTAGAAGGCGATGACGTGGATCGAGGCCGCGAGGCCGATCATCAGCAGGACGCTCGCCACCAATTCGCGCCAATGCGCCCTCATCAGCTGGCGGCCGGCGCCCTTCTTCGACGCCTTCTTCGGCTCCGGCACCAGCGTCTCCTCCAGGCGGCGCCGGATGACCTGACCGATCGGAATCACCAGAATGCCAATCAGGAAGGCGACGCGCCACCCCCACGACTCAAGCGCGGAAGGCGGCAGCGCATTACTCAGCACCAGTGCGACCAAGGCAGCGAACACAGCGGCAACGCCCTGGCTGGATGCCTGCCAGCTAGTGTAGAAGCCGCGCGAGCGCTCATCCGCATACTCGAGCAGCATCGCGCTGGCGGAGCCCATCTCGCCGCCAATGGCGAAGCCCTGGATCAGGCGGGCGAGGATCATCAGCACGGGGGCAAGGACGCCGAGTTGGGCATAGGGCGGCGTCAGCACCAGAATCAGCGCGCTGAAGGCCATCAGCCACATCGAGAGCACCACTGCCGGCTTGCGGCCGACGCGGTCGGCATACGCACCGATCACCAGTCCGCCCAGTGGCCGCATCAGGTAACCGGCCCCGAACGTGCCGAAGGACAGCAGCAGCTGGCCGAGCGGATTGCCGACGGGAAAATACAGGGGAACGATCAGCAGGGCGAAGAAGTTGTAGACACCCGAGTCATACAATTCCAGGGCGCCGCCAATGGTAATGGCCGAAACGGCCGAAACCTTGGATAGCGGCTTGGGTGCCGTCGCGTTAGGCGTGGCGCATCGGGATGTGGCTCCCATCGCGGTTGGATCAGAGGGCATTGGTGTCTCCTGCCTTGCGGCGGTGGATCAGCGAGTACATGGCTCGCCGTCGGTAGTCGTTGCTGAGCGGATGGCAATCTCAGAGTCGAAGATTCAGTTGCCTGACCAGGCTTGCCCAACTCACCTGCTCCGCCCCGATCAGCGCGGAGAACTGCTCGGCCGTGCCGCCGGCGGGTTCAAAACCCTTGTTGGCGAGGCGCGCATGCACATCCGGCATATTCAGGGCTTTCACAATCTCGCCATTGAGCCGCGCCACGATGTTCTTCGGTGTCCCGGCTGGCGCGACCACGCCATACCATTCGGTTGAATCGACGCCCGGGAATCCCGCTTCCGCCATGGTCGGCACGTCCGGCAGCAGCGCCAGACGCCGTTTGCCGACCACCGCGAGTGCCTTGAGTTGCCCGGACTTGAGCAGTGGCTGGACCACCGGGAGGCCAGGGAACATCATCTGGATATGGCCGCCGATCATGTCCGTCAGCGCCGGCGGCGCACCCTTGTAAGGCACGTGCACGATATCGATGCCAGCCTGCTGCCTGAATGCTTCGCCGAGCAGGTGCAGCTGGGTTCCGGGCCCGGACGACGCGTAGCTGATCTGCCCCGGGCGGGCCTTGGCTTGCACGACCAGCTCCTTGACCGAGCTGGCCACGGCCGGGTTCACCACCAGCACATAGTTCAGCGTGACCAGCAAGCTCACCGGCGCGAAGCTCTTGACCGTGTCAAAAGGCAGGCCGCCATAGAGGCTCTGGTTGATGAGCATCGGGGTGGTCGCCACCAGCAGCGTATAGCCATCGGGCGCGGCCTTGGCGCCGGCCGCCGCGCCAATATTCCCGCCTGCCCCGGGCCGGTTGTCGACTATGACCTGCTGCCCGAGGCTGAGTGTCAGTTTCTCCGCAACAATCCGCGTGGCGACATCGACACTGCCTCCGGCCGGCCAGGGTACGATCATCCGGATCGGACGGCTGGGAAAGCCGTCCTGCGCCCAGGCCGGGGACAGGCTTGCCGCAAGCGTGATGACGCACAGAGCGCGCTGCGCGAGACGCCGTACGAATCTCATATGGATTCCCTGTATGTTGTTTCCATGAGGTAGCAACCCCGAAGGCAATGGCTCTGCGCTTCCGCACAGGTATCCGCTAATCCAGGCGCACCCCGGATTGCTTGACCACGATGGCCCACTTCTTCTGCTCGGCAGCGATAAACGTGCTGAACTGCTCGGGGGTGTTGCTGGCCGGTTCATAGCCTCTGCCGATCAACTGATCGCGGACACTTGGCATGTTCAGGGCTTTCCCGATCTCCGTGCTGAGACGAACCACGATCTCCTTCGGCGTCCCGGCAGGCGCCACCAGGCCATACCATTCGCTCGCCTCGATACCGGGAAACCCCGCTTCCGCCATGGTCGGCACATCCGGCAGCAAGGCCAGGCGCTGCTTGCTGGCGACCGCGATGGCTCTGAGCTGGCCGGATTTCATGAACGGCAACACCGCGGGAAGGCCGTGAAACATCATCTGGATATGGCCGCCTACCATGTCGGTCAGCGCCTGCGGCCCCCCCTTGTAAGGGGCGTGGATGACGTTGATGTGGGCGGCTTCCTTGAATGACTCTCCGATCAGGTGCTGTTGCGTCCCCGGCCCTGGCGATGCATAGCTCATCCGCCCCGGCTCCGACCTGGCGCGGGCCACCAGTTCCGTCACCGATTTCGCCACCGCCGGATTCACCACCAGCACATAGGGTGAACTGGCCAGCAGGCTGAGCGGTGCAAAATCCTTGCTCGTGTCGAAGGGCAGGTTGCTGTAGAGGCTCGGGTTGATCGTCATCGGCGCGCTTGCCACCAGCAGCGTATAGCCATCCGGCGCCGCCTTTGCGCCCATGCCCGCGCCGATATTGCCGGTGGCGCCGGGCCGGTTGTCCACCAGGACCTGCTGGCCAAGGCTGATGGAGAGCTTTTCCGCAACCGTACGGGTGACGGAGTCGACGCCGCCGCCAGCGGGCCACGGTACGATGATGCGAATCGGCTTGTTTGGGTACCCACCCTGCGCCCACGCGCCGGGGACGGTAGCAGCCAGTGCTATGGCGGACAGAAGCAGGCCTGCACGGCGCAGTACGAAGTTCATCACGGTCTCCAGTCTTTATAGTGTTTTGATGATGCTCTACACACAAATCTGCCTATGGGCACGCTGCCTTTAGCTCAGGCATTGGCCTTGCGCTTCGGCCCGGCTTCGCTCGGGGCGCCCTGCGCGTCATGCCACTGCGCCATCAGGCGCTCCCATCTGGCCCGCACAGCCACGAGATTGCGTGCCTTGACATGGCCATAGCCGCGGATGTCTTCCGGAAGGCGTGCGATTTCCAGTGCCAGATCGAGATTCTGTTGCGACAGCGTCGGCAGAAGCGCTTCGATGCTCTTGCGGTACTCGCCAATCAGTGCTCGCTCCACCTTGCGTTCCCCGGTGTAGCCGAAGGCGTCGAACGGGGTACCCCGCAGGCCTTTCATCTGGGCCATCACGCGGAACGCAGTGCGCATCCACGAACCAAATGGCCGCTTGACGAGTTCGCCCTTCTCGTTCTTCCTGGCCATCATCGGCGGTGCGAGATGGTGGACCAGCTTGAAGTCGCCTTCGAACATCGCGGCAACCTTCCCGATGAAGGCCGGGTCGGTATGCAGCCGCGCCACCTCGTACTCATCCTTGTAGGCCATCAGCTTGAACAGGTAGCGTGCGACCGCTTCGGTGACCTTGCTGCTGCCGAGGCGCGACTCCACCGCCTGCACCCTGGCGACAAAATCTTCATACTGCGCGGCATAGGCGCGGTTCTGGYAGCTGACGAGGAACTCGGCGCGCTTGTCGATGAAATCGCCGAGCGATGGCTTCCTGACGAACTGAACCACCTGGGCATCGGCGGATCGCACCGGCACCTTGGCCAGATCGTGCGCGCAGTGCCGGCCCCACTCAAAGGCCGCCTTGTTGTTGTCGACCTGCACGGCGTTGAGTTCGATCGCGCGCATCAGCGCTTCACGCGACAGCGGCACCCTGCCCTTCTGCCAGGCGTAGCCGAGCAGCATCAGGTTGGAGTAGATCGACTGGCCGAGCAATTGCGTCGCCACTTGCTCGGCATCGAAGATGCCGAAATGGCCTGCCTCGACGCCTTGCGCGATCGCCGCAATGGCCTGGTCGCTGTGAGACTGCCAGTCCGGATCGCGGACAAAGGCCGAAGTCGGCGTCACGTGGCTGTTGAGCACGACAAAGGTGCGGCCCTGCGACAGGGTCGCCAGCGTTGCCTTGCTGGCGCCGACCACCGTATCGGAGGCGATCACCAGGTCAGCCATGGCGACATCGACGCGCGTTGCGTGCAGGGCGTCGGGCCCGTCGGCAATCTGGATGTGGCTCCAGGTCGCGCCACCCATCTGCGCCATGCCGGTGGCATCCTGCGTGATCACGCTCTTGCCTTCCAGGTGGGCCGCCATGCCGAGTACCTGGCCGATGGTGACGATCCCCGTCCCGCCGACGCCCGCCACCACGATGCGCTGGGCCTTGGCGGCATCCGGCAGCTTCGGCTCGGGCAGTACCGGCATATCGGAGAGCTTCGCCTTGCGCGCCGCTTCCGGCTTCTTGAGCTTGCCGCCCTCCACCGTGACGAAACTCGGGCAGAAACCCTTGACGCAGGAAAAGTCCTTGTTGCAGGTGTTCTGGTTGATCTCCCGCTTGCGGCCGAACTCGGTTTCGAGCGGCTGTACCGCTACGCAGTTGCTCTCGACCGAACAATCCCCGCAGCCTTCGCAAACCAGCTCATTGATGATGACCCGCTTGTCCGGATCGACCATCGTGCCGCGCTTGCGTTCCCGCCGCTTCTTGGTGGCGCACGCCTGGTCGTAGATGATCACGGTGGCACCCTCGACCACCCGCAACTCGCGCTGCACGGCATCGAGCTCATCGCGGTGGCGTATGGTGACGCCCGGCGCCAGGTCCTTGACGACGGCATATTTCTGCGGCTCGTCGGTCACCACGACAATGCGCTTCGCTCCCTCCGACGCCAGTTCGCGCGTCATGCCCGGCACGTCCAGTTGCCCGTCGACCGGTTGCCCGCCCGTCATGGCAACGGCGCTGTTGTAGAGGATCTTGTAGGTGATATTGACGCCGGCATTGATCGATTGCCGCACCGCCAGCGATCCGGAGTGGTTGTACGTGCCGTCGCCAAGATTGGCGAACATGTGCGCGCGCTTGCTGAACGGCGCCTGCCCCATCCAGGGCACGCCCTCGCCGCCCATCTGCGTCCACGACGTGGTCGAACGGTCCATCCAGACCACCATGCCGTGGCATCCGATCCCGGCCATGGCGATCGATCCTTCCGGCACGCGCGTGCTGGTGTTATGCGGGCAACCGGGGCAGAACCACGGGAGACGGTCGGTGCCGCGGCTGTCGCCCTGGGGGAACTGGCGATCCTTGGCCTCGATTTGCGCCAGGCGCACGTCCATCCGCGCGGCGATATCCGGGGGCACGCCCAGCTTCTTCAACCGGCCCGCGATGGCCTTGGCGATCAGCGCGGGGGTCAGGTCGGCCTTGGCGCGCAGCAGCCAGTTTTCCGCCGGCTTGCGGTGACTCCATTCACCGCCGGCGCCTTCACCGTCGGCCGGTTCGTACTTGCCGATCACGGCAGGCCGCGCGTCGGCGCGATAGTGGTACAGCTCATCCTTCAACTGCTGCTCGATGATCGGGCGCTTCTCCTCGACCACGAGGATTTCGCGCAGGCCGTGCGCGAACTCGCGCACGCCCGCCGGCTCGAGCGGCCACACCACGCCCACCTTATGGAGCCGCACGCCGATGGCGCGGCACAAGGCATCGTCCAGGCCAAGGTCGGCCAGCGCCTGCCGGGTATCGCTGTAGGCCTTGCCGCTGGCAATGATGCCGAGACGGTCGTTCGGCCCTTCAATCACATTGCGGTTAAGCCGGTTGGCGCGGATATAGGCAAGCGCCGCCGGCCACTTGATCTCCATCATCCGCGCTTCCGCCGCCAGCGGATCGTCGGGCCAGCGGATATGCAAGCCGCCCTCCGGCCTGGCAAAGTCCTCGGGCAGCAGGATGCGCACCCGGTCGGCATCGGTCACCACCGATGCGCCCGCCTCCACCACCTCCTGCACGGTCTTCATGCCGGCCCACAAGCCACTGAAGCGGCTCATGGCGAAGGCATGCACGCCCAGGTCCAGAATGTCCTGCACGCTGGCGGGAAAGAACACCGGCAGCCCGCAAGCGATGAACGTATGGTCGCTCTGGTGCGCGAGCGTGCTGCTCTTGGACACATGGTCGTCCCCGGCCAGTGCGATCACACCACCCAGCGGCGCCGTGCCCGCCAGATTGGCGTGCTTGAGCGCGTCGCCGCTGCGGTCCACCCCCGGGCCCTTGCCGTACCAGATGCCAAAGACGCCGTCGTACTTCTTGCTCTCGGCATCGAACTCGAGTTGCTGCGAGCCCCACACCGCGGTTACGCCGAGTTCCTCGTTGACGCCGGGCTTGAAGACGACATGATTGTCCGCGAGGTGCTTCTTGGCCTGCCACAACGCCTGGTCATATCCGCCAAGCGGAGAGCCCCGGTAGCCGGAAATGAATGCGGCGGTATTGTGGCCGGCCAGGGTATCGCGCTTGCGCTGCAGCAGCGGCAGGCGCACCAGTGCCTGGACGCCGCTCATGAAAGCGCGCCCCGTGTCCAGTGCGTACTTGTCGTCGAGCGTGACGATTTCCATGGCCTTGCGTGAGGCGTCTGAGAGAGGAGCATTCATAGGACTGGTACTCGCCAATTATGTTGTGGGGAGGGCGGCCAGCGCCCGCCGGGCTCGCAAGGACCCGGTAAGTCTGGCGCTTCTGTGCTTATGCTGATGCTGATGTCGGAAACCGCACGCCGAGCCGTTCGCCAAGCGCGCCTAACTCCTGCGCGATCGCGGCGGGCAGCGCAATACCATGCTCGCGTGCCTCGCGCTCCAGGGCATCGCCACGATTGCCAGGCAGCCGCGCGTCGTCGCCGCCCGCGCAAAGGTAGGTGTCGGTCCACTGCTTCATATAGTCGCCAAAGGGCGCCTGCCCGGCGAAGGATTCCGGCTTTACCATCCACAGGAATCCGTCCTGCATGGCGGCGGCACGGCCATGCGGACTATTGCCCGGCGCCGGTGCGTGAGGCGCCGCGGTGGCCGCCAGGGCACCGGCGAGGCACTCCACCATCATGGCAATGCCGATGCCCTTGTGCCCGCCCATGGGCAGCAGTGACCCGCCCAGCGCGCGCTTTGCATCGGTGGTGGGCCGGCCGTCCGCATCCAGCGCCCACCCTTCCGGGATCGGCTTTCCCTCACGCGCCGCGAGCAGGATATGGCCGCGCGCGGCCACGCTGCACGCCACATCGAATACGATCGGCGCTTGCCCCGGCAGCGGGCAACCGAACGCAATCGGGTTGTGCCCGATCGCCGCGCGCGGGAATCCCTCCATCGCGAGCGCCGGCGGCGTGCGTTGCCCGATCATGGAGAAGGCTCCGGCCTCCGCCGCCAGCAGGGCGTGGATGCCGAGCGCCCCCAGATGGCCGCACGATTGCAGCACGATCAGTACGGAAGCGCTGGTCTCCAGGGCTTCCAGTCCCAGGCGCACCGCATAAGGACCGGCGATCTGCCCCATGGCGCCATCGGCCTGCAGCACGATGCCGCCGGGGAAGGATCGGTATGCCATCACCGGCCCGGGATTGAACTCGTTCGCCCGCAGCCGCTCCACATAAGACGCCAGGCGGGTCATGCCGTGCGTCTTGTAGCCCCGCAACTCGCTGCGTACCAGGATCGCGGCGGCTTCGGCCGCTTGCTCCGGCGGCACGCCGCAGCCTTCGAATACCCGGGTCGTCCATTGCTCCAGCGCCTGAACGTTCCAATGCGTGCTCATGAGGCCTTCTCCCGCACCACCATGAGGCGCTCTGAAAACGGGCCGGCATAGACCGTCTGGTAATACAGGGGGCGGTCACGCAGCGTATAGCCACGCAGTTCCATGACGAAGCCCGGCTGCCCGGCTTCGAGGCCAAGCTCGCGGGCCGCTACCGACGGGATTTCGTCGAATCGCACCCACTGGTCCACGCGCAGCGTCGGTAGCGCCAGGCGCTGCCCGAGCAGTTCCCGCAGATTCTTTTCGAGTTCGTCGCGTTCAACGCCGCCCAGTTGCGCGAATTCCTCCTCGCGCAGCCAGAACTCGCTGTACAGGTCGAAGCGCCCGCCCACATTGATGATGCGTTCAATGCGAACGAAGGCTTCGCCATCGAGAAACTCCGACCACGGCCCTTTGCGCTTGAGCCGCTTGACCGAGCGCGCATGGACGTAGGAAGGCAGCTCGTTTCCCTCGGCATCGCGAAAGCGCAGGTAGCGCACATCGGCAGGCGCGACCCTGGCGCCCGAGACGAAGGTGCCGCGGCCCTGCTCGCGGGTGATCAGTCCGGAGTTCGAAAGGCGCGCCAGCGCCTTCTGGATGGTGCCCACGCTGACGCCGTGCGCCGTGGCAAGCTCGCCCTCGGAAGGCAACCTGTCGCCCTCGCGCAGCGCGCCGGATTCAATGGAACGGATAATGGCGTCGGAGACGCTGATCAGCTTTGTCATGTTGACTCAGAGGCTAAGTGCAAATCGACTGATTGCGGTTTCCCTGATGTCGAGTATCTCGCTGCTGAGACGGGTGCCGGACGCCACATCCATGGCGTAGGCATACAGCCGATCGCCCACATCCGAGATCTTCTGTCCCTTCTCGAGGATCCCGCTTGCGTCGAAATCAATGTTATCGGCCATGGTTTCCAGCGTATTGACGTTGCCGCAAACCTTGACCGTCGGCGCGACCATGCTGCCGATCGGATTGCCGACCCCCGTACCAAAGAAGGTGAGCTGGCAACCGCCGGCGGCAAGTGCACTGAGATTTTCCACTGCCGCCGCCGGAGCGTCCATGAAATGCAGGCCTTTTTTTACCGGGGCCTCGCCGTAGCGCAGCACGCCGACCAGTGGGCTCGACCCGGCCTTGGCCATCGCGCCCAGCGCCTTCTCCTCAACCGTGGTCAGCCCGCCGCGCTTGTTGTCGGGCGAGGGCTGGGATTCGCGCATGTCGACGCCGCGCTCGATCGCGAGGTTCTCCATGCCGCGGACCGCCTTGACGAAGGCATCCCTCACCGAATCGTCGACGGCGCGTTCCGCGAAGAGGTGCTCCGCGCCGATGAACTCGGACGTCTCGGAAATAATGATGGTGCCGCCTGCTTCGATCACACGGTCGGCCAGACGGCCGATCGTCGGATTGCAGCTCAGGCCGGAGGTGGTATCCGAACCGCCGCACTCGACGCCCAGTACCAGGGCCGAAACCGGGCAGGGTTCGCGCCTGGCACGCGAGGCCGCAAGCGAGAGCTTCAAGGCCTTGCGGGTGCCGGCGGCAATGCAGTCGATCGTGCCATTCGGTTGCAGATGCACCGTTTCCACGGGTTTCCCCGTAGTCCGGATACGGCGCGCCACCTCCTCCGTCGACGAATCTTCAAGTCCCACCAGCAGGACTGCGGCGACATTGGGATTGCGTCCCAGTCCTGCCAGCGACTCATAAGCGAAATCCAGGTCCGCGCCGAACTGCCCACGCACGAACAAGGTGGTGACGGGAATGCAGCCGCTGACGGTTTGCGCGATGGTGCGCGTGACCGGGTTGCAGTTGTCCATCACGGAAATCACCGCTACCCAGTTGCGTACGCCAACTGCGTCGTTCTCGCGGCGGTAGCCAAGGAATGTCATTGCCATTTTCTTACCTCTTTTCCAGATCGCCGCGGGCGCGGGTCGACTCGATGTTGTGCACGTGCATGTGTTCACCAGCCTTCAGGTTCCGGCTGGCCCGCCCGATGACCTGGCCGTACTTCAGGACATTGGCGCTCTGCGGGGTATCCGCGATACAGACCTTATGGCCGAACGGCACATCCTGGAGCAGGGTCATCTGGCCCGATACCTCTCCTTGCAAGGTGCAGGGCTCGCCGGCACGGCCGGCATCGAGCAGCGTGGCGACGTTGTCCGCCTGGTTGAGTACGATGGCACGTGGCATTTTCTGGATTCCTATATAGGTGTTTGATGTACTGTAGTTAACGGAAAGCCAGCATGTCAAGGCTTACTGGGGGAATCCACTAGTCCAAAAGTCAAAGTCCTATATAGAAGTTCTTGACAGCAAGGCGCGCTGTGCCTATCTTCACAACAAGGGCGGCACAGCAGTGCCCGCCAATTCAGGAGACAAGGCATGAAGGTGGCTTCCCACATGGAGAAGATTGCGAAACTCGAAGCATTGCGCGAACGCCTCGATCCCCTACAGGACTTCGAGCTGTGGTTCTGGACCGGGATGACGGCTGGCACGCACGCCGTCAATGCAGCACTCCATCATGCCGCCGTCACGCTGGACGACGACGTGTTCCCGACGCAGCCAGGCGCCTACCTGGTGCCACAGCCGGACGGCTCGCTGCGTGCGGCATTCGGCCCGCTCGGCGATGTGCTGCACGTGGGCAGGCCGAAGATCGATGCACCGGTCCCGGAGGATGTGGCGGCGATGATGCATGAGATGGAGATCGTCGAACGCCATCGGGATCCCTGCCTGCGCGAGGGGGTGGCGCCCACGGCGGCCATTGCCGGGGAATGCGATGCAGCCCTTGCCCGTTGCCTGCGGCTGCTGGCCTGCCGGATGCAAGGAGAAAAAGATGCACGTTGAAGCCCACATCGCCATCGCGCGCCGGATCGAGCGCTCGCTGCAGAAGTGCGGCCCAGCCGACTACGAGATCAAGATCGAGGCCGCCATGCTGGCGGGCACGCACTGGTTGAACGCCGCGCTGCATCGCCTGCGTGCGAACCAGCCGGATAGCGACGTCTTTCACACTTACCTGCTGACCATCAACGAGTTCCGACGGCTCAGCATCGCGGACGGCGAGTTGATGCAGATGCTGGCCGAAATCGAGGATATCCGGCCGCCCTTTGTCCGCGGCAACCTGGCGGGCGGCGAGCGCGCCGCCGAGCGCGCCCTTGAATTGCTGGCGCTGATCCGCGCGAAGGCCCGCGCCAGCGAGTGATCAATCTACTGCAGCACCATATGAAAAGGAGACCGCAGTGAAAGCAGTACGAGTCATACCGAGCCCTACGGGCGGCAAAGTGGAAATACAGGACATCCCGGCTCCGGTTGCTGGCGCCGGCCAGGTTCTGGTCAGGGTGCGTGCCGCCGGTCTGAACCGGGGCGAAATCAACCAGGCCCGCGAATTGCGCACGGGCAACACGATCACCGCGGGCGTCGAGTTTGCGGGCGAGGTGGAAGCGGTCGGCGAAGGCGTGCACGGGTGGCGCGAGGGGGATCGGGTCATGGGCCACGGCCGTGCGTGCCAGGCCGAGTATGTGATTGCCGATCCACTGGCGCTGATGGCCGTGCCCGATGGTCTTTCCTGGATCGATGCCGCGGCGTTCCCCAATGTCTTCATCACGGCCCACGACGCCGTGGTGACCAATGGCCAGTTGCGCGCCGGCCAGGCAGTACTGATCAATGGCGCGTCCGGCGGCGTGGCCATGGCCGCGATCCAGATCGCTTCGCTGATGGGCGCCAAGCCGGTGATCGCCACATCGCGGTCGGCCGCCAAGCTCGATCGCCTGAGCCAGTTCGGTGTCGATGTGGGCATCAATTCATCGAGCGAATCCCAGGTCGACGCCGTCATGGCGGCCACCGACAATCGCGGGGTGGATCTCATAATCGACACCGTGGGCGGCCCGGTCTTCGAAGACAACATGAAGAGCCTCGCGGTCAAGGGACGGCTGGTCAATATTGCCCGCTTGGGTTCGAACACGGCCCAGATCGACCTGAGCCTGCTCTGGCTCAAGCGCCTCACGCTGGTTGGCGTGACATTCCGTACCCGCTCCGAGCAGGAACGCCTGGAATGCATCCAGGCCTGTGCGCGCGACATGCTGCCCTTCCTGGCGGCTGGGCGGATCCGCCTGCCGATCGACCGTACCTTCCCGATGACTGCCATTGGCGAAGCGCACGCCTATATGCAGCAAGACCAGCACGTCGGCAAGATCGTTCTTGTCGTCGAGTAATCCAGTCTTCAAGAATTCCCATACAGATTCGAGAAACGAACAGGAGACATCCATGAGTATCCAGATCACACCGCTCACCGGCTCGGTTGGCGCGTCGGTGGAAGGCGTCAATCTGAACGAACCGGTGAGCGATGCGGCCTTCGAAGTGCTGCATCGGGGGTTCCTTGAATACGGCGTGCTGGTCTACCGCGGCCAAAACCTTCAGCCCGCGGCGCAGATTGCCTTCGCCCGGCGCTGGGGCAAGCCCGTGCAGGGTAACCCGCTGCTGAAAGGCCTCTCGGACTTCCCGGAGCTCGCCCAGGTCACCAAGATTCCCAAGGAGACGGCATCCACCGAGGCCTGGCACTCCGACTCCATCTATACCGAGGTGCCGCCCAAGATCTCCATTCTTTCCGCGGTGGTGGTCCCGCGCGGCGGAGACACGATGTGGTGCAATCAATATCTGGCCTACGAGCGTCTTTCGCCCGCAATGCAACGCATGCTCGAAGGCCTGCGCGTGCGTTTCACGGGACTGCGGCTCGCCAGGATGACGGGATCGGATGCGGTGCCCTCGGCGGTCCACCCGCTGGTTCGCACCCATCCGGAGACACGCCGCAAGGCGCTCTATGTGGGGCATCCCGATACGGCTCACTCCATCGAGGGCATGACGCCCGCCGAAAGCCGGCCTTTGCTCGACTTTCTCTACGAACACTCGACCAGCCCCGATAACGTCTACCGCCATATGTGGCAGGAAGGCGATGTCGTGATGTGGGACAACCGGTGCACCATGCACTACGCCGTACACGACTACGGCGAGGCCGAGCGCATCCTGAACCGGGTGACGCTCGAAGGCGAAGTCCCCTGTTGACCGTTTGACCTGTTGACCTGTTGACAAGCAGCGGGCCCGGCGGCGGTGCATTCGCCGCCGGTGCCCATGCTGTCGGCGGTTTCTTTCCAGCAAGTCCGGATCGAGACCCTGTCCCCAGATGCTAGCAACGGCTTCACGCGAGCCACGCGGGTTCTCCATGATCCGCCAGGGCTCTGCGTGGGGAAGCGCTTCTTGAACTGAAGGCGCCCGGCAGTCCGGTCACGAGGCCGCGCGACGGCAAGACAAGAGCATAGGAGAATACACAATGCAGATGGGTATCCCGACAGAAGTGCGGGCAGGCGAAGCACGCGTTGCCGCCACCCCGGAGACAGTCAAGAAATATGTAGCACAGGGCCACCAGGTTATCGTGCAAGCCGGTGCGGGATTGCGCGCCAGCCAGCCCGACGCTGCCTACGAGGCGGCCGGTGCCCGCATCGGCAGCGCCGCCGACGCCTTGGGCGCGCAGTTGGTGCTCAAGGTCCGCGCCCCGACCCCGGCCGAACTGGACCGGATGAACGAAGGCGCTGTGCTGGTCGGCATGCTCAACCCTTTCGATGCGGAAAACAAAGCCCGCATGTCTGCCGCCGGCATTATCGGCTTCGCGCTCGAGGCGGCGCCGCGCACCACCCGCGCGCAGAGCATGGACGTGCTCTCCTCCCAGGCCAATATCGCAGGCTACAAGGCCGTGCTGGTCGCCGCCCACCACTACCAGCGCTTCATGCCGATGCTGATGACCGCCGCCGGCACCGTCAAGGCGGCGCGCGTGCTGGTCCTCGGCGCCGGCGTGGCCGGCCTGCAGGCCATCGCCACCGCCAAGCGGCTGGGCGCGGTGATCGAAGCATCCGACGTGCGCCCCGCCGTCAAGGAACAGATCGAATCGCTGGGTGGCAAATTCCTCGATGTGCCCTTCGTCACCGACGAAGAGCGCGAGATCGCGCAGGGCGTGGGCGGCTATGCCCGCCCCATGCCACCCGACTGGATGCGGCGCCAGGCCGAACTGGTGCACGAGCGCGCCAAGGCCGCCGACATCGTCATCACTACCGCGCTGATCCCGGGCCGCCAGGCGCCGGTGCTGCTCAAGGAGGAGACCGTGAAGGCGATGAAGCCGGGCTCGGTGGTGGTCGACCTGGCCGCGGCGCAGGGCGGCAACTGCCCGCTGACGGTGGCCGACGAAGTGGTGGAGCGCCATGGCGTCACGCTGATCGGCCACACCAACCTGGCCGGCATGGTTGCGGCGGACGCCTCCGCGCTCTACGCGCGCAACGTGCTGGACTTCCTCAAGCTGATCACCGACAAGGATGGCAAGCTTGCCATCGATATGAAAGACGACATCGTAGCGGCTTGCCTGATGACCAAGAGCCGTGAACTGGAACTGACAAGCTGAGGAGAAGTCGATGGAAATGGTGAACCACACGGTGATCAACCTGATCATCTTCGTACTGGCGATCTACGTGGGCTACCACGTGGTCTGGACGGTCACACCGGCCCTGCACACCCCGCTGATGGCGGTGACCAACGCAATCTCGGCCATCATCATCGTCGGCGCCATGCTGGCGGCCGGCCTGACCGAGGGGCCCGTGGGCCGCACCATGGGCGCGCTGGCGGTGGCGCTCGCCGCGGTCAACGTGTTCGGCGGCTTTCTGGTGACGCAGCGCATGCTGGAGATGTTCAAGAAGAAGGAACCCAAGGCCAAGCCCGCGGGCGCCCATGGCAAGGAGGCCGCGGCATGAGCAATCTCGTGAGCATGAACCTCGTCACCCTGCTCTACCTGCTGGCCTCGGTGTGTTTCATCCAGGCGCTCAAGGGCCTCTCGCATCCCAGTTCCGCACGGCGCGGCAACGCCTTCGGCATGACCGGCATGGCCATCGCGGCGGTAACCACGCTGGTGTTGATCGCCAAACTGAGGAACGACTTCATGGCGGCAAGCGCCGCCCAGTCGTCGGTCGCCGAAGGCCTGGCATTGATCTTCGGCGCGCTGGTGGTCGGCGGCGGCATCGGTGCCTACGTGGCGAAGAAGGTCGAGATGACCAAGATGCCCGAACTGGTGGCCGCCATGCATTCGCTGATCGGCCTGGCCGCCGTCTTCATCGCGGTGGCCGCGGTGGCTGAGCCAGCCGCCTTCGGCATTGCGCCCGCGGGCTCGCATGACATCCCGCTGGGCAACCGCATCGAGCTGTTCATCGGCTGCTTCGTCGGCGCCATTACCTTCTCGGGTTCGGTGATCGCCTTCGGCAAGCTGGCCGGGCGCTACAAGTTCCGGCTGTTCCAGGGCGCGCCGGTGTCCTTCGCCGGCCAACACATGCTCAACCTGCTGCTGGCGGTGGCGATGATCGGCTTCGGCGTGGCCTTCTTCCTGTCGCAGGCCTGGATGCCCTTCCTGCTGATGCTGGCGATCGCCTTCGTGCTGGGCGTGCTGATCATCATCCCGATCGGGGGCGCCGACATGCCCGTGGTGGTGTCGATGCTGAACTCATACTCGGGCTGGGCGGCCGCCGGCATTGGCTTCTCGCTCAACAACCCGATGCTGATCATCGCCGGCTCGCTGGTTGGCTCCTCCGGCGCCATCCTCTCGTACATCATGTGCCGCGCGATGAACCGCTCGTTCTTCAACGTGCTGCTCGGCGGCTTTGGCAACACCGCGGCGGCCGCCACGGCAGGCGGTGCGGAACAGCGCAATGTCAAGGCCGGCTCGGCCGACGACGCGGCCTTCCTGATGAGCAATGCCGAGACCGTGATCATCGTCCCTGGCTACGGCCTGGCGGTGGCGCGCGCGCAGCACGCGCTCAAGGAACTCACCGAAAAGCTGGTCGAGAAGGGGGTGACGGTGAAGTACGCCATCCACCCGGTGGCGGGCCGCATGCCGGGCCATATGAACGTACTGCTGGCCGAGGCCGAGGTCCCTTACGACCAGGTCTTCGAGATGGAAGACATCAACAGCGAGTTCGGCCAGGCCGACGTGGTGCTGGTGCTGGGCGCCAACGACGTGGTGAACCCGGCCGCCAAGACCGATCCCGGCTCGCCGATTGCCGGCATGCCGATCCTGGAAGCCTACAAGGCCAAGACCATCATCGTGAACAAGCGCTCGATGGCGGCTGGCTACGCGGGCCTGGATAACGAACTGTTCTACATGGACAAGACCATGATGGTGTTCGGCGACGCCAAGAAGGTGGTCGAAGACATGGGCAAGGCAGCCTGAGGCAGCATAGGCTGGCCGCCTTTGCCCGCAGGCGACGGGTGGCCGGGCAACACCGGCATCCATTCTGGCAATCAAAGGAGATTTTGCATGAAAGCGCATCCCGCCCCTAACCTGTTTGCCGACCTGGAGGGCAAGGTCGCGCTGGTGACCGGCGCATTCGGCGGCCTGGGCCGGCACTTCGCCCTGACCCTGGCGCGTGCCGGATGCCGGGTTGCACTGGCCGGACGGCGCGTCGGCGAAGGCGAGGCACTGCTTGCCGCGCTCCGCGAGGAAGGCGCTGAAGGCTGCGTGGTTTCGCTCGACGTCAGGGACCCGGCCTCGGTGGCGTCGGCCTTCGCGGCCGCGGCCAGCGCGTTGGGCACGGTCGACATCGTGGTCAACAGCGCAGGCATTGCTGTCACGCGTCCCGCCATCGAGGTGGCGGAGGACGAATGGCAAAGCGTGATCGACACCAACCTGAGCGGCGCGTGGCGGGTGGCACAGCATGCGGCGCAGATGATGCGCGATGGCGGCAAGGGCGGCAGCATCGTCAACATCGCCTCGATCCTTGGTATGCGCGTTGCCCAGCAAGTGCCCGCCTATGCCGCGGCCAAGGCTGGACTGATTCACCTGACACGGTCGCTCGCGCTGGAATGGGCGCGGTATGGTATCCGCGTCAATGCGCTGGCACCGGGGTATTTCGAAACCGACATCAACCGGAGCTTCTTCGAGACCGACAGCGGCCAGGCACTGGTCAAACGGATCCCGCAACGCCGGCTTGGACAGCCGGAGCAACTCGACGGCGCGCTGCTCCTGCTGGCATCGAACGCTTCGGATTACATCACCGGCGCCGTATTGCCGGTGGATGGCGGGCACATGGTCAGCACGCTTTAGCCCGAAGCGAACGACACAACCAATCGAAGAGACCCCGTAGTGGATCGGGGCACAGGGAGACAGACACGATGACGCATGCCAGCGCGCAACGCGAGACCGCCCCGGCGGATAAACACCCGCCGGATCTGGATTGCACCAGGCTGGCGGCCTTGCTGCACGGCCAGGGCCTGATCGAGCGGCCCTCGCTCATGGCGCAACGGCTGGCCGGCGGCCAGTCCAATCCCACCTATCGGATCTGGTGCGAAGGGCGGCAATATGTACTGCGCACCAAACCGCCCGGCAAGCTGTTGTCGTCCGCCCATGCCATTGACCGCGAATATCGCGTAATGCATGCACTGCGGGACAGCGAAGTGCCCGTCCCGCAACTGTTCCTCTACAGCGAGGATACGTCGATCCTGGGCAGCCCCTTCTACGTCATGGAGTTCCTGCAAGGCAGGGTCATGTTCGACCAGTCGCTGCCCGGCCTGTCGCGTGAGGAACGCACGGCGATCTACCGGGAAATGAACCGGGTGATAGCGGCATTGCATCGGGTGGACTATCAAAAGGCAGGTCTCGCCGACTATGGCAAAAGCGGAAACTACATCGCACGGCAAGTGAGCCGCTGGGCACGCCAGTGCCAGGACACCGGCACGGACGGCAATACCGCGCTGGAGGCCCTGGCCGACTGGCTTCCACGCCATCTTCCGCCGGAACACCAGACCAGCCTTGTCCACGGCGACTTCCGCATGGACAACCTGCTCTTTCATCCAACCGAGCCGCGCGTACTCGGTGTCCTGGATTGGGAATTATCGACGCTGGGCCACCCGGTGGCCGACCTTGCCTATCAGTGCATGGGTTGGCATATCCCGGCATCGCTCTGGCGCGGCATTGGCGGGCTGGACCTGCACGACCTGGGCATTCCGGACGAGGCCACCTACATTCGGTGGTATGGCGATGCCAACGGCATGCAGGAGATGGAACATTGGGATTTCTACCTCGCCTATAACTTCTTCAGGCTGGCCGCCATCATGAACGGCATTGCGCGGCGCGCGGAAGGTGGCAATGCGGCGGCCGCGGATGCGCTGGAAACCGGCCGCAAGGCAAGGCCGCTTGCAGAACTGGGCTGGGAATATGCGACCCGCTACGGGGCAACGCGGTCAGTCGGCGGCAAGTGCGCCTGAAGTGTCGTTTTCCCGGCGCATGAAGCGGCCTGATGGTGCCAGCCCGCTTGCAGGCCAGCGGGTAGCCGGGCGCTTCGCCCGGCCAGCCCCGGCTGGCCTCCCCCTCACGCCACCTTCGGGAAATCCACCACGGTATCGTTGACGCGATTGACCATATTGGTGAACAGGATCGCACTGACCGCCTGGATGGCCTCGATGATCTGGCGGTCGGTATAGCCGGCTTCGCGCACATTGGCGACAGCGCTGGCGGGCAACGTGCCGGCGGTCTTCACCAGGGCCAGCGCAAAGCGGACCAGGGCGTCGATCTTGCTGTCTTCCGGGTAGCTGCCGGCGCGCAGTTCGCGTGTCTGCTCCGCGCTGTAGCCCGCCATCTTGCCGGTCATGGTGTGCGCGGCGACACAGTAATCACAAGCCGAGGCTTCGCTGACAGAGAGATTGATGGCCTCCAGCTCGCGGGCGCTGAGGGTGGCGTTCTTCAGCAACGCCCCGGTTTGCAGCACGTTGGCAAGCACCTCGGGGGCATTGCTGCCGATAACCAGGTAGGCGTTGGGCACCTTGCCGACGGCGCCCTTGATCGCAGCGAACAACTGGGCGGTCTGGCCGGTGGCTTCAGTGGCGTTGATGGTGTGAAGACGGGACATGATGGACTCCGGTTAGTTTGGTCGATGGATCGCGCCGTGTTTGTTGCGCTGCTTCCATGGACTGAAGTCTAGGCGTCCATCTTGTCATTTACAGCATACAATAGTCGCAATCTCTTGCTCCATCGTCTCAACATCCCGTCATGGACGCCTTGACCGAACTGGTGCGCATGCTGGCTCCCGCCGGCACCGTGGACCTGCACTGCCACTTCGCCGGCAACTGGCGCGTGGACAACGCGGCGGCGCCGCCCGGGCACCTTCCCTATCACATCATCCTGGGCGGGCAGGCGCGCGCGCTGGTGGAGCAGGACGCGATCTCGCTTGGCGCGGGTGATGTGCTGCTGTTTCCCCATGGCACCGCGCACACGCTGCGCAGCCTGCCGGACGGCGCAGCGCCCGCCGGCGCGGACATGCCGGCCCACCGGACGCGCTTCAACGGCTTGCTGACGGAAGTGACAGTGCCGGGCGACGAGCGTCCGCTGGATATGTTGTGCGGCACTTTTGTGCTGGGCTTGCCGGGCACCATGCTGTTGCGCAACCTGCCCCCCGTGCTGCGCATCGCCACCGCCGAACGCGCCGATTGCGCCTGGCTGGATGCCTTGATCGACATGATGCGCAACGAGGCCCAGGCGCCCGAGCCCGGCGGCATGGCGGTCATCGCGCAGCTTTCCACCGCCTTGCTGACCTTGCTGCTGCGCGCCCTGATCGCCCAGGGCGGGGTCACGCACAGCCTGCTGGCGCTGATGGCCGATGCGCGCATGTCCAGGGCGATCGATGCCGTGCTGCGCGCACCCGCCGAGCCGTGGTCGGTGGCGTCGCTGGCCGAGGCATGCAATATGTCGCGGGCGACCTTTGCCCGGCGCTTTACGCAACTCAGCGGCGAGACGCCGCTGCAGCTGGTCACCACCTTGCGCATGGAAATGGCCGCCCGCCTGCTGACGCAAGACCGCGATTCCGCGGCCAGCATCGGCGAGCATTGCGGCTATGCCTCCGAGGCGGCATTCGGGCGGGCCTTCAAGGCGTATTTCGGCATGGGGCCAGGCGCGTTCCGGCGCCAGGCGCGGGAACGCCGCGCAGCCGCCGCCGTGACGGCGGACACCAGGGGCTAGGCGGCGGCGCGCTGGGCCTCGTAGACCTGCAGGTGGGCATAGGCGATGCGCGCCAGCGGCGCGTCATGTCCCAGCCGCGCGGCGCGCTGCGCCATGTCGCCGACGATGTCCAACGCCTCCAGGCGGGGCGCGCCTTGTGCGATGTCGCGCATCATCGAGGCGGCCCACGTCGAGGTCTCGTCCAGCAGCCGCGCGGCCATCGCATCGGCCACCGGCTCGGGCAAGGCATGCCCGGACAAGCGCGCCACCGCCGCGCACTCGTCCATGGCCTGGCGCATCAGCGCCCGTCCGTCGGCCGTCCTGACGATCTCGCCGACGGTGCCGCGCATCAGGCACGTCATCAGCGCACCGGCCGAGATCATCACCCACTTGTTCCACAGCGCCTGGTCGATCGCCGGCGACAGTTCGCGCATGCCAGGCGTGCTCGCGGCGAGTGCATGAAATGCGCCGGCCAGGGCTTGCGCCGGTTCGGCACGGGCGCCCACGACGAGTCTGTCGACCGCCCCCTGGTGCACCACCGCGCCGGAAGCGTCCAGCGTGGTCGCGATGTAAGAGACACCGCCGAGCACCCTTTCCCGGCCGTAGCGCGCATCCAGCGTCTCATACGCGCGCAGGCCATTGACCAGCGGCAGGATCGCCGCGCCCTTGCCGTGGGTGCCGTCCAGCGCCGGGTCCAGCGCTTGCATCGCGCTGGCCAGGTCGTAGGTCTTGCAGGCCAGCAGGACGAGGTCGTAGTCCGCCCTGACCGCGCCGGAGAGCACGGTCTTTACGGCAGTATGGATATCGCCAAGCTCGCTGCGCACGACCAGGCCGTCCCTGGCCAGCACCTCGGCGCGCCGTGGCCGCACCAGGAACGTGACATCGGCGCCCGCCTGCATCAGCCGTCCGCCGTAGTAACCGCCCATGGCGCCAGCGCCCAGGACCAGAATCTTCATGACGTTCCCCGCTTCGATGGATGGGATAAATAAAAAAAAAGCCTATGAGGCGCCGCTCCCGGCAAGCTCGTCGCCTGCCTCCGCCGCGTCCTCGCCGCCCGACAAGAAGCCGGCAGCGGATTCGAGCCGCCGGCGCATGCCGTCTCCGGCGGCGGGACCGGGCACCAGCGCGTGCCGCGCGAAACTCAGGCGCTCCCCCGTGCCGGCGTCCACCAGCACCGGTTCGACGACCTTGCCGGTTTCCTTGTCGAGCAACTCCACGCTGGGGCCTTCCGGCGCGAAGTGCTTATTGCCCCAGGCCAGCATGGCCAGCAGCACGGGCAGGAAGTCGCGCCCGCACTGGGTCAGGACATACTCATAGCGCGGCGGCTTCTCGGAGTACTGGCGGCGCTCCAGCAAACCCTCCTCCACCAGCGCGGTCAGGCGGCGCGTGAGCATGTTGGGCGCGATATCCAGGTTCTTCTGGAAGTCGTCGAAACGCCGTGCGCCATAGAACGCCTCGCGCATCAGCAGCATGCTCCACCACTCGCCAACCCGTTCCAGGCCACGGGCGATGGGGCATTGCATGTTCCTGAAGGTCTTTCTTTGCATGGTCGAGGGCTCCAATCCGGCATCTTGATACTTTCAACATGATAGCTGGATTGAAATGTCCCGATGCCGGAAAACCCGCCCTGCCAGTGCTGCTTAATCCAGGATTTCGAGCGCCAGCGCGATGCCCTGCCCACCCCCGATGCACAGCGTCACGATGCCCCGGCGTATGCCGTCCATGCGCATCGAATAGAGCAGGCGCGTGGTCAGCACCGCGCCGGTCGCGCCGATCGGGTGGCCATGCGCGATGGCGCCGCCGTCCACGTTGATGATGTCGAGCGGCAGCCCGAGTTCGCCCGCGACCGCCAGCGGCACCGCCGCGAAGGCCTCATTGATCTCGATCCGCTCGATATCGCCCAGCGTCCATTGCGCGCGCTGCAGCGCCTGACGCACGGCGGGCACGGGGCCAAGGCCGAACAGACCCGGCTCGACCGCGCCGACGCCGTAGGCCACCAGCCGCGCCATCGGTGCCAGGCCCTGGCTCTCGGCCAGGGCGCGTTCGGCGACGAGCATGGCAGCCGCGCCGCTATTGAGCCCCGGCGCATTGCCCGCGGTGATGGTGCCATCCTTGCGGAACGCGGGGCGAAGCTTGCTGAGAATCTCGAATGTGGTGTCCGGCCGGTTTGCCTCGTCCACGCCGAACATCGCCGTCCCGCCCTTCGCCTTCACCGGAACGCCAACGATCTGCTCCACGAAACGGCCTTGTTCCTGCGCGTGGGCAAAGCGGCTCTGCGAGCGCTCCGCCCAGCGGTCCTGTTCATCGCGGCCAATCTTGTTGCGGGTCACCAGATCCTCGGTATGCCAGCCCGAGTGCTCGCCCGAGAAGGCATCCACCAGCCCGTCGCGCAGCATGCTGTCCTGCAGCACCGCGTCGCCCATGCGGCTGCCCCAGCGGCCGGCGGGCATCAGGTAGGGGGCCTGGTCCATGTTCTCCATGCCGCCGGCAACCGCTGCATCGACATGGCCAAGCCAGATTTCATCGGCGGCGCTGGCGATGGCCTGCGCGCCGGACCCGCACACGCGGTTGACGGTCATCGCGGGCAACGACACCGGCAGGCCCGCGCCGATGGCGGCCTGCCGCGCCGGGTTCATCCGGTTGCCCGCCTGGATCACATTGCCGAACACCACGCTGCCGATCCGTTCCGGGTCCAGCCCGGAGCGGCGGACCGTCTCGCGGATGACGGCCGCCCCCAGTTCGGTCGCCGGCGTGGCCTTGAGCGAACCGTTATAGGCGCCTATGGCGGTGCGAACGGGGTGGCATAACACGACTTCCCTGGCTTTCATCACAGACTCCCTGGCTTGGTGGACGAGGATGGCCACGCGGTCGCGGACCATTCCGCTTGGGCTTCGCCGGCGGGAACACCGCGCGGCGCCTTGCAGTAGCGGTTATCGGCACGGGCGCATCCCACGCCGCTGTCGCGCGGGCGCTCCGTAGCCGCATGGACGGGCTGGGCCGCCATGCCGGCAAACAGTGCGGCGCTGGCTAAGGCGCTGGCCAGCGCGTTGGCTAAAATGGCTTTCATCATGCATCTCCCGATTGAAGGTCTCAATGCGCGTCGGCCGACGGCGCTTTCGGCGCCGCCACCTTGCGCATCAGCGGCACCATCGCGGTGGTGATCACAAAGCAGACCATGATGACCAGGAAGGCATCGCCAAAGGTCTGCGTCTGCGCCTCGCGCCACGCCAGCGCCCACAGTTGCCTGAGCGCCGCGCTCTGCGCGTCGACAATGTCGTTGCCCCACGCGGCCATATTGCTGCCGACGGCCTGCAGCAGCGCGCCCATCGCCTCGTTGCGGTAGTTCAGGTGCTCGGCGATGCGCTGGAAATGCAGGTTGGTGCGGTCGTTCAGGATCGTCGCGCAACCAGCGATGCCGATCGCGCCGCCCAGGTTGCGCATCAGGTTGAACAGGCCGGACGCCAGCTTGAGCCGCTCCGGCGACAGCGCCCCGAGCGTGAGCGTGACCGCCGGCGCCACCGCGAACTGCTGCGCCATGCCGCGAAACGCCTGCGGCAGCAGCAATTCCTGCGCGCCCCAGTCATGCGTGATGGGCGCGAACTGCCACATCGAGAACGCAAAGCAGCCCAGCCCGAACATCATCAGCCAGCGCAGGTCCACACGGTTGGCGAAGAAAGCGTACACGGGGATCGACATGACCTGGAACACGCCGGTGGAAAACACCGCCAACCCGATCTGCAACGCGCTGAAGCCGCGCACGCGGCCAAGGAACAGCGGCGTGAGATAGATGGTGGCGAAAATGCCCACGCCGGCCATGAAGGAAAAGAAGCAGCCCAGCGCGAAGTTGCGGTCCTTGAGCGCGCGCAAATCCACCACCGGCTGCGCATAGGTCAGGCTGCGCCAGACAAAGCCCACGCCCGCGATGCCCGAGATCCAAGCCGTGGCGCGAATCACGTCGTCGCCGAACCAGTCCCAGCGCGGGCCTTCCTCCAGCGTGTATTGCAGGCAGCCGAGGAACAGCGCCATCAAGGTCATGCCGAGGTAGTCGGCGCCGCGTATCAGGGACCAGTTGGGCCGGTCCACGCGCACCAGCATGGGCACGGCTACGGTGACGAAGATACCGGGAACCAGGTTGATGAAGAACAGCCAGTGCCAGGAGTAGTGGTCGGTGATCCAGCCCCCCACGGTGGGTCCGAGCGTAGGCGCCAGCGAAGCCAGGGCCCCGATGGTGGCGGCGGCAATGACGCGCTGCTTGCCGCCGAAGAACGCAAAGGCGGTGGTGAACACCAGCGGGATCATCGAGCCGCCCAGGAAGCCCTGCATGGCGCGAAAGGCGATCATGCTCTGGATGTTCCAGGCAATGCCGCACAGCAGGCTGGTCAGCGTGAACCCGGCCGCCGACGCGGCAAACAGCCAGCGCGTGGACATTACCCGAGACAGCCAGCCCGACAACGGGATGACGATGATCTCGGCGATCAGGTAGCTGGTCTGCACCCACACGGTTTCATCGGTGCCCGCCGAGAGCCCGCCGCCGATATCGCGCAGCGAGGCCGAGACAATCTGGATATCCAGCAAGGCGATAAACATGCCCACGCACATGGTGGCAAAGGCGAACACCTTGGCGCCCGTGGTCATGGAGGCCGCGGAAAATGCCGGGGGTGAAGGCTTGGTCTCGGCCGGCTGCGCGCCCTGCCCGGGCGCGGCGAGGACACCGGTGCTCATGGCTGCACCTGCGCATCCGCGCGGGAATCGACTTCGGCGACCACGGACAGGCCGGGCCGGAGCATGGCCAGCGTGGCCTCGTTCTCCTCCAGCATGATGCGCACCGGCACGCGCTGGACAATCTTGGTGAAGTTGCCGGTGGCGTTCTCCGGCGGCAGCACGCTGAACTGCGCGCCGGTGGCCGGCGCCAGGCTGGTCACGCGGCCGTGGAAAACACGCCCCGGCAGCACATCGGCCTCCACGGTGGCGCGCATGCCCGGCCGCAGATGCGCAAGCTGCCCTTCCTTGAAGTTGGCATCGACCCACAGGCCGCGCGCCGGCACGATCGAAAGCAATTGCGTGCCGCCGGCGGCGTAGGCGCCCACGCGGGCGCGGCGGTTGCCGACAGTGCCGTCGATGGGCGCTCGCAACTCCGTGTAGCCAAGGTTCAGTTTGGCGATATCGCGCTCCGCGGTGGCCTGCGCGAGCGCCGCCTGGGCCTGCAGCTTCTGCGTGGCGATCACGTCGACCTGGCGCTGCGCGGCGAGCAGGCTGGCCTGCGCCTTCTGCGTGTTGGCCAGCGACTGCTTGTAATCGGAGTCTGCCTTTTGCGAGCTCTGGATCGATACGGCCGACTTGGCCGCCAGGCTCTGGTAACGCGCCTGGTCATCGCGGGCTCGCGCGGTGTCGGCATCCACCGCCGTCACCGCCGCCCGGGCCTGGCTGATCACGGCCTCCTGCAGGGACCGGGTGGCGTCGAGATTGGCCAGCAGCGCCTGCTGGGCGGCCACCGCGCCTTCCGCCTTGGCCAGCGCGGCGCGGTAGTCGCGATCGTCGATGCGGGCCAGCAAGTCGCCTGCGCGTACCTGCTGGTTGTCGGTCACCGTGACTTCGGCCAGGTAGCCCGGCACCTTCGGCGCGATCACCGTCACCTCCCCGCCCACATAGGCATCGTCGGTGCTTTGCAGGAAACGGCCGTGCGACCACCAGTGCTGGCCGTAAGCCGCGGCGCCCAGGCCGGCGGCGACGAGCGCGCCGGTCATCAGCAGGCGCCTGGGGCTGAGCCGGGGTTTAGAGACGGGAACGGGCTCCGAGCCAGCACGCTCGGCGGCGATGTCGCTTGTCATGACGCTTCCTCTTGCTTTCGTATTGACGCTTTCAGATGTGGCCCGCTGCGTGCGGGACGTTCGGGGTGGCGGCCGCGCGCGCGGCTGCCGATTTGTGAAGCTTGGCGCGCAAGCGCTCGCTGGCGGCCGGTCCGGGCACGACCATGTGATCCGCTTCGGTGATGGGATGCCCGGTCGCCGCATCCACCAGGACCGGCGTGACGGTGGCGCCGGTATGCCGGTCCACCAGTTGCACGCTCTCGCCCTCGGGCGAGAAGTGGCGGTTGCCCCAGGCCAGCAGCACCAGCATCACCGGCCGGAATTCGCGGCCCCGCGCGGTCAGCAGGTATTCGAAGCGCGGCGGCCGCTCGCAATACTGGCGCCGCTCCAGCAGGTCCTCGCGCACCAGCGTCTCCAGGCGGCGGGCCAGCATATTGGGCGCGATGCCCAGTTGCTTCTGGAAGTCGTCGAAGCGGCTCGCGCCATAGAACGCCTCCCGCAGGATCAGGATGCTCCACGGCTCGCCCACCCGCGCCAGGCTGCGGGCGATGGGACAAGGCGCATTGTCGAGCGGCTTTTTCTGCATGTTCGCGACCTCCGGAAATCAGGTTGCTATCAAGATGAAAGTTAGTATAGAGTTGTGGATATCATCATGCAAGTAACTTGTTAAACAAAGTCTTTGCGGCGGCGGACACGCCGCTTCCGGAATAACCGAAGGAGATGGAAATGAGTCGTACCCCGCCCCGCACCGAAACCGCCCCGGCGCATCCGCGCATCCGCACGCTTGCGACCCGGGCCACGGCGCTCGCAGCGGCAACGCTGGCAGCGGTGGGCCTGGCTGCCTGCGCGGCGGTAGGCCCGGATTACCGGGTGCCCGCCACCGACACGGCGGCAAGCTACCCGCATGCCGATACGCTGGCCGCGCGCGAGGCGCAACGGCCCGCCCCCGCGCTGGATAGCTGGTGGACGGGCTTCGACGATCCCGCGCTGACGCGCATCGTCCAGCGCGCGCTGGACCAGAACCTGGACTTGGCCGCCGCGTTGGCCCGCGTGCAGCAGGCGCGCGCCGTTGCCGCCGAAGCAGGCGCGCAGTTGCTGCCGCAGGGCAGCCTGTCGGCGCAGGCAGTCAAGGAACGGCAATCGCTGGAAAGCCCGCTGGGCAAGATCGGCAGCCAGTTCCCGGGCTATAACCGGAATTTCGCGCTCTACGATGTGGGCGCCGGCGCAAGCTGGGAGATCGATTTGTTCGGCGGCCTGCGGCGTGGCGCGGAAGCGGCCGACGCCGAAGCGCAGGCCGCGCAGGCCGACCAGTTCGGGGTGCGCATCTCGGTCGCGGCCGAAGCCGCCGATGCCTATTTCCGGGTACGCGGCGCGCAGCAGCGCATCGCCATTGCGCAGGACCAGGTTGCGACCAACGCCAGGCTGTTGGAGCTGGTGCGCCTGCGCTTGCGCGACGGCCTGTCGTCCAGCCGCGAAGTGGCGCAGGCGGAAGCGCTGGTGGCTCAGGCGCGCGTAACCATCCCGCCGCTGCGCATCGAGCTGCAAACCCAGTTGAACCGGCTCGATGTGCTGATGGGCGCCCAGCCCGGCACCTACGCCGCGGAGCTTGGCCCGCTGCAGGAGGGCGTGGCGGTGCCTGCCATCTCCGTGGCCCAGGGGCCCGCCGACCTCCTGCGCCGCCGCCCGGACGTGATCGCCGCGGAACGCAGGCTGGCGGCCAGCAGCGCCCGCATCGGGGCGGCCACCGCCGAGTACTATCCCAAGCTGTCGTTGTCGGCCCTGCTCGGCTTCGAGAGCCTGAGCGCCGGCAAGCTGTTTTCCGCTGCAGCGTTCCAGCCGCTGGCGGCGGCTGGTTTGCGCTGGCGCCTGTTCGATTTCGGCCGCGTCGATGCCGAGGTGGCGCAGGCCAAGGGCGCCAATGCCGAAGCGCTGGTCAACTACCGCAAGGCCATGTTGCGCGCCACGGAAGACGTGGAGAACGCCATCGTCACCCTCACCGAACTGGAGTCGCAAGGCAAGGAACTGTCCACCGAGATCGACGCCCACGTGCGGGCGCGTGGCGCCTCCGAAGACGCCTACAAGGGTGGTGCCGTCAGCCTGTTCGAGGTGCTGGACGAGGAGCGCCAGTTGCTGGCCGCGCGCGACCAGCAGGCCCGCGTGCATGCCGACAACGCGCGCGCTGCGGTGGCCACGTTCCGCGCCCTTGGCGGCGGCTGGTGACATGCGTGGCTGGTGGTGGCGCCCCTGGCGCCGCGCCACCACAGACATCCACGCACCATTCCCGTGCCGCCGCACTCCCCCGGCACAAAGGCGCGCACAACTGGTGCGTACGCCTGGCCGTTGACCGGCCCATTGCGTACAAAACATGCGCACCACGCTTGTATATCAGGCTGGCATACCTCTTGCCTCATAGCCTGCCATGACCTTCTCCATCCCATCCTTTACCGATGCCTCCGGCCCCATGCGCGGCAGCACATCCGCCGGGATCGCCGAGCGCATCACGCAATCGGTCCTGGCCCAGCGGCTGGCCCCCGGCACCCGGCTGGGCGAGCAGGCGCTGGCGGGACTGTTCGGCGTTAGCCGGACCCTGGTGCGCGAAGCGCTGACGCGGCTGGCGGCACGCGGCATCGTCACGGTGTCGGCCCGGCGCGGCTGGTTCGTGATCGAGCCGTCCCGGCAGGAGGCCAGCCAGGCGTTTGCCGCGCGGCGCGCGATCGAACTGGGCTTGCTGCGCTATGCGGCGCCGGTCTCGGCGGCTGCCATTGACCGGCTGCAAGCGCATGTGACGCAGGAACAGCGCGCGCTGCGCGGCGACGACACCGCCCTGCGCAGCTACCTGCTGGGCGACTTCCATGTGTGCCTGGGCGAGTGCGTGGGCAATGTGCTGCTGGCCGACACGCTGCGCGACCTGACCGCGCGCACCACGCTGATCGCCATGCGCTACCAGTCCAGCCACCAGGCCAGCGAATCCTGCGCCGAGCATGTGCGGATCGTGGCGGCGCTGGCCCGGGGCGACACCGAACGCGCCATTGCACTGATGGATGCGCATCTCGGCCACGTGGAGGCTGGCCTCAGCGCCGCCACGCCGGAAGTCCCGCCCGATCCGCTTCGCCAGGCGCTGCGCCCGCTGGGGCCGCGCGCCTGAAGCATCGACTCTCAATTCGTACCCCGCCAACCTCATCACCTAATCGCCTCAACGGCAAGCTTGCAAGGACCCTTTATGAAACTCTCGAAACTCCTCCTCGGCCTCGGTGCCGCCGCCCTCGCCTTCTCGATGCAGACCGCCGGCGCCGAAGCGCTCGATGACGTGATCAAGGCCGGCGTGCTCAAGGTCGCGGTACCGCAGGACTTCCCGCCCTTCGGCTCGGTCAACGCCGAGATGAAGCCGCAAGGGCTGGACATCGACGTGGCGGCGCTGATCGCCAAAAGGATGGGGGTGAAGCTGGAACTCGTGCCCGTGACCAGCACCAACCGCGTGCCCTACCTGCAGACGAAGAAGGTGGACCTGGTGATCTCCAGCATGGGCAAGAACCCCGAGCGCGAGAAGGCCATCGACTTCAGCGAAGCCTATGCGCCGTTCTATAACGGCGTGTTCGGCCCGGCCGACCAGAAAGTGACCGCCGCCGCCGACCTGGCCGGCAAGACCGTCGGCGTGACGCGCGGGGCGGTCGAGGACCTAGAGTTGAGCAAAATCGCCCCGCCCACCGCCACCATCAAGCGCTACGAAGACAACAACGGCACCATCAGCGCCTTCCTGTCCGGCCAGGTGCAACTGGTGGCGACGGGCAACGTGGTCGCGGCCGCCATCCTCGCCAAGAACCCGCCCAAGAAGCCGGAGCCCAAGTTCCTGATCAAGAACTCGCCTTGCTTCATCGGCCTGAACAAGGGCGAACCCAAGCTGCAGGCCAAGGTCAACGCGATCCTGGCGGACGTGAAGAAGGACGGGGAACTCAATGCGCTGACGGTGAAGTGGCTGGGCATGCCGCTGCCGGCCACGCTTTGATACGGATGCCCTGAAACGGAAAGCCGCGCCGGACGGACGACCGCTCCGGCACGGTGTACTGCGCCAGCCTCGCGCGCATGAGCGCACCCGCGGCGCGCCCCCAACGAACGCATTCGCATGTCCTATCAATTCGATTTCCTTTCAGCCTTCGACTATGCCGGCGTGTTCGCGCACGGCGTCGCCGTCACGGCTGAACTCACCGTCGTGGGCGGCGTGCTGGGGGTAGCCCTTGGCATTGCCTGTGCCTGGGCGCGCACCCAGGGCCCGGCCTGGCTGGCGGCCATCGCCGGAGGCTATGTGGAGCTGATCCGCAATACGCCTTTCCTGGTCCAGCTGTTCTTTATCTTCTTCGGCCTGCCGAGCGCGGGCGTGCAACTGGGCGAAATGCAGGCCGCCATCCTGGCCATGGTGATCAACCTCGGCGCCTACAGCGCGGAGATTGTCCGCGCGGGCATCGCGGCCGTGCCGCGCGGCCAGTTGGAGGCAGGCGCGAGCCTGGCGATGGCGCCCTTCCAGGTGTTCCGCCACGTGGTGCTGCGCCCGGCCCTGAAGAAGATCTGGCCTGCGCTATCCAGCCAGGTGGTGATCGTCATGCTGGGCTCGGCGGTGTGCTCGCAGATCGCCGCCGAGGACCTGACCTTTGCCGCCAACTTTGTCCAGGGGCGGAATTTCCGGGCCTTCGAGGTCTACCTGCTGACCACCGCCATCTACCTGCTGCTCGCCATCGGCCTGCGCCAGATACTGCGCGGCGTCGGCGGCATGCTGTTCCGGAGGGCGTCATGACCGAATTCTCAAGCTGGGACATCCTGCGCAACCTGCTGCTGGYGGCCCGCTGGACCGTGGTGCTGTCGCTGGTGGCCTTCGCCGGCGGCGCCGTGACCGGGCTGCTGGTACTGATGATGCGCATCAGCCGCCGCGCGCCGCTGCGCCGCGCGGCCTGGGGCTTTATCGAGGTCTTCCAGGGCACGCCGCTGCTGATGCAGCTGTTCCTTGCCTTTTTCGGGCTGGCGCTGTTCGGCGTGGAAATCCCGGCCTGGCTGGCCGCCGGGCTGGCGCTGTCGCTCTGGTCGGGCGCTTACCTGGCGGAGATCTGGCGCGGCTGCGTGGAGGCCATCCCCAAGGGCCAGTGGGAAGCCGCCGGCTGCCTCTCGCTGGGGCATCTGCAGCAGATGCGCTACGTGATCCTGCCGCAGGCGCTGCGCATCGCCGTCGCGCCCACGGTGGGCTTCGTGGTGCAGATCATCAAGGGCACGGCGCTGGCATCCATCATCGGTTTTGTCGAACTGTCCAAGGCCGGCACGGTGATCACCAACGCCACCTTCAGCCCCTTTACCGTCTATGCGCTGGTCGCGCTGATCTACTTCGCGCTGTGCTGGCCGCTATCCCGCTACAGCCGTTATCTGGAAAGGAAGCTCAATGTCGCTCATCGCCATTGAAAACGTAAAGAAGCGCTTTGGCGCCAACGAAGTGCTCAAAGGCATCGACCTGAAGGTGGAGCCGGGCGAGGTGATCGCCATCATCGGCAAGAGCGGTTCGGGCAAGAGCACGCTGCTGCGCTGCATCAACGGCCTGGAGAGCATTGACGAAGGCAATATCACCGTGGCCGGCGCCAAGCTGGGCAGCAGCGAGCTTGAGCTGCGCGCGCTGCGGCGCAAGGTGGGCATGATCTTCCAGCAGTTCAACCTGTTCCCGCATCTGAGCGCGGGACGCAACGTGATGCTGGCGCCGACCGTGGCGGGCGGCGTCAGCGAGTCCGAGGCGCTGGCCCGCGCGCGCGAGTGTCTGGCCAAGGTGGCGCTGGGGGAAAAGTTCGATAGCTATCCGGACCAGCTTTCCGGCGGGCAGCAGCAGCGCGTGGCGATCGCGCGGGCACTGGCCATGCAGCCGCGCGCGCTGCTGTGCGATGAGATTACCTCGGCGCTGGACCCGGAACTGGTGATGGAGGTGTTGAACGTGGTACGTCAACTGGCGAGCGAAGGCATGACGCTGTTGATGGTGACGCATGAAATGCGGTTTGCGCGGGAGGTGTGCAACCGCGTGGTGTTCATGCACCAGGGGCGCGTGCATGAAATCGGGCCACCGGAAGAGATCTTCGCCAATCCGGCCACGCCCGAGCTGCAGCAATTCCTGGGCATGGCGGCCTGACATCCGCCAGCCAGGAACCGCGCCGGCAGGCTGCCTGCGCGGTTTCCATCCTGGCGGTGGATCTTCGGCGGGAATTGCCGCGCGCCATCCGGCTCTCAGGCAAACGCGATGCGAGAGGATGGCAGCACCGTGCCGACCGATTGGGCAAAGCGCCCGACGATGCGATCGATATCCGCTTCCGTGCAGATGAACGGCGGCGCAAACAGCACGTGGTCGCCGTGCACGCCATCGACCGTGCCGCCCATCGGATAGATAAGAAGGCCGTTCTGCATCGCGGCCGACTTGAGCTTCGCGTGGACCTTCAGCGCCGGGTCCAGGGTCGCCTTGGATGCGCGGTCCTCCACGAACTCGACGCCAACGAACAAACCGCGCCCCCGGATGTCGCCAACGTTCGGATGATCGCCCAGCACTTCACGCAGCCTGGCGCGCAGTTGCTCGCCGCGTGCCAGCACATTGGCAAGCAGCCCCTCCTCGGCAATCGTGCGTTGCACGGCCAGCGCCGCGGCACAAGCCGTGGCGTGCCCGATGTAGGTGTGGCCATGCTGGAAGAACCCGCTGCCGCCCACGATGGCATCATAGATGCGGCTGGTCGCGAGCATGGCGCCGATCGGCTGGTAGCCCGCGCCCAGGCCCTTGGCAATGGTCACGATGTCCGGCACGACACCGTCTTCCTCGCAGGCAAAAAGATAACCGGTCCGTCCCATGCCGGACATGACCTCGTCGAGGATCAGCAATACGCCGTACTTGTCGCATACGGCACGGATGCGCTTGAGATAGTCGGCAACCGGCGCAACCGCGCCGGCGGTAGCGCCAACCACGGTCTCGGCCACGAACGCCGCCACGCTTTCCGGGCCAAGCTCCAGGACCTTGGTCTCGAGTTCGTCGGCGAGGCGCTGCGCGTACTGCGCGTCGGTCTCGCCGGCCGCCTGATCGCGGTAGGCATAGCAGGGCGACACATGATGCGCCGGCACCAGCAGCGGCAGGAAAGGCTCGCGCCGCCAGGCATTGCCGCCAATGGCCAGCGCCCCGAGCGTATTGCCGTGGTAGCTCTGGCGGCGGGCGATGAAATGCCGGCGTTCGGTCTGCCCGATTTCCACGAAGTATTGGCGAGCCAGCTTCAGCGCGGCCTCGACGGCCTCGGAACCGCCCGACACGAAGTAAACGTGGTCAAGGTCGCCTGGCGCGGCCTGTACCAGGGTATCGGCCAGCGTTTCGGACACCTCGGTGGTGAAGAACGAGGTGTGCGCGTAGGCGATCGTGTCGACCTGCGCCTTGATCGCCTCGATCACGCGGGGATGGCCATGACCAAGGCAAGATACTGCCGCTCCGCCCGAAGCATCGATGTAATGCTTGCCGTTGCTGTCGATGAGTTCGATGCCCTTGCCCCCGACGGCTACGGCGAGGGACTGGCGAGGATTGCGGTGGAATACGTTGGTCATGATGTGTGCTCACTTTACTGCGACTCGATGCCGGCCTGCGCAACGGCGGCCCGCTTCGCGGCGAACTTTACCTTCAAAGCTGCATCATCCCGGTCATACCGCATGCGCATTGACCTGAAGTATAAGAAGGCCACCCCCATATTGCAACACTTGTGTCTTTTATGATTTTTATGATTTATATGATTCCAATTTGAGGGCGACCCACCTGCGGACGGTAGCCGTGCATCCGGCGCTTGCCTGTGCAACAATCGTTACAGACACCCTGACCGCGACTGACCATGACAATCGAATCCTCCGCGCCGCCGCAGCACCTGGACGAATTGCTCGCCCTGCTCCGGGAAAACTTCGCGGCGCTTAGCCCGCAATTCCAGGGGGGCGCCCGCTACCTGCTCGACCATCCCCAGGAGATACCCATCCTGTCCATGCGCAAGATTGCCGTGGACGCCGGAGTCCAGCCCGCAACGCTGGTACGCCTGGCGCAGTTTCTCGGGTTCGAGGGTTGGCAAGGACTGCGCGAGCTCTTCGTGGAGGCATTCCGCGGCGGCCCCCAGCCCTATGCAAAACGGGCCAAAAAGCTGGTCCGGGAAAGCGGTTCTAGCCGGATGCTCGCGGAGATGCTCGATACGCAGCACCGGAACCTCGACCTCACAGGCGCCAACAACGCGGAATCGATGCCACGTGCCGCAGAACTGCTCAGCGCCGCACCCAATGTCTACATTGCGGGTTTCCGCTCCTGCTATCCGATCGCCTTTACGTTTCACTACATCTATCGGCTGTTCCGCTCGTCGGCGCACCTGATCCACGGAGATGCCGGCACGCTGGAAATGGAACTGCGGGCCCTGGAGCCCAAGGATGCCGTCGTGGTTGCGAGTTTCGCTCCGTATTCGCAGGAGATCATTCGCGTCGCCGGCGCCGCGAAGCAAGCCGGCTGCCGCGTCATCGCCCTGACCGACAGCACGGTAGCGCCGATTGCACTGGAGGCGGACTGCACGTTGCTGTTCTCGGTCGACAGCCCTTCGTTCTTCCCCTCGATTACCGCCGGCGTGGCGGTCGTCGAAGCACTGGTCGAACAGCTTCTGGCCAAGAAGGGCAAGGGTGCAATCAAGGCGCTCGAACTTGCCGAAGGGCAATTGCACAAGACTGGCGCGTATGTGCGGGCGAAGCACGGCTAGCCAACGCGCCATGGTGCCAGGCGCGGGCAACCTGAACGGCAGAGGACTTACTCGAATGCCTCATCGCCCGGCTGCTCGTAAGCCTTCCTGACCTCTGCGCTCATCGGGAATTCGAAGTTGATGTTCTTTGGCGGGACGGGCTTGTTGAACCACTTGGCGTAGATGGCCTTGATCTCGCCGCTCTTCATCAGGCCAACGATCACGCCGTCGACCAGTTTCTTGAACTCGGGATCGTCCTTGCGCATCATGAAGCCGTAGGCTTCGAAGGACTGCGGCATGCCGACCACCGTCCATTCGGTGGGGTTCGGCGACATGGTCCGCACGCCGGAAAGCAGGACGYCATCCATCATGAAGGCGGCCACCCGGCCAGACTGCAGGATCAGGAACGATTCGCCATAGTCCTTGGCGCTCTGAATCGTGATGTTCGCCTTCTTCTCGTCATTGAGTTTGCGCAGGATCCGTTCGGAGGTGGTGCCCGCGTTCGTCACCACCGCCTTTCCGGAAAGATCATGGAAGTCCTGGACCGGACTCCCCTTCTTGACCAGCAGGCGCGTGCCCGCAACAAAAAAGGTGGTAGAGAAGGCTACCTGCTGTTGCCGCGACTTCAGGTTCGTGGTGACGCCGCACTCCAGGTCGACCGTCCCGTTCTGCACCAGCGAGATCCGGTTTTGCGAGGTCACCGGGATCATGCGCACCTGCAGGTTTGCTACCGCCGTCTGCTTGCCGACCTCCGCAATGACCTTTTCGCAGAGGTCCTGCGAATACCCAATCACCTTCTGGTTGCTGTCGTAGTAGGAAAACGGGATCGACGAGGTCCGGTGTCCGATCGCGATGGTCCCCGACGCTTTGATCCTCCCCAGGGTCGGACTGGCGGCTGCGTCAATAGCCTGGGCGGCGCCCGCGCCAAGAATGGATCCAACCAGCGCCACTCCCAGGCAGGTGACTTTAACGGCTTTCATCTATCGCTCCTTGTTTAGCAAACACGCGATGGGCCATCGCGCTTGAATGCTAGTCACCGAGCAACATCTGTTCCATACTTGTTAACCATGAAACATTCGTATTTTCAAAGCCGGATGTGACGCAACAAGCTCTCCAACGGGAAAAACAACGCAACATTTGGTGCAATCTCGCGTCAAGTTGAGGCACGCGGCCGGCTCCGCACCGCATGCGAGCGCCCGAGCAAGTCACGGGTGGATAGCACCGTCATACGTGTACGCCGGCGGCTGCCGGAGAGCAGATCCGCCCGGCGGCGGACGCAAGCCAATGCCACGCTTCGTCCGGCGCCTGGATGTGCCGACGATAGCGATGGGGCGAATGCAGGGGGGAGGTGACTACGGCAAGCGGCGCCCCAACCGGCACGGTGGGGCCCGACTTCAGTGATGAATACAACGGGGACCGGCGGACGTCTGCGTACAGCGTCTCACCGGCCATACACGCCGGGCGATTGCCGCAATGGCCTGTGGTGGAGGATTGCCGGCGGCCGTCCTCCGGCCCATCTCAACGCGCCAGCACGCCCCGGATCGTATCCGCGAGGTCCTTGGCCAGGAACTTCGACACATAGGCGTCGGCCCCGACCTTGCGCACATGGTCTTCGCTGGCGGTCCCCGACAGCGAGGAATGAATCACCACCGGGATCGACTTGAACCGCGCATCAGCCTTGATCTTGCGCGTCAGCGTGAAGCCGTCCATCTCGGGCATTTCCAGGTCGGTCAGCACCAGCGCGATCTCGTCCTGCACGGTCCGGCCGTTGGCGGCGGCGTGGTCGGCGATCTCGCCCAGTTGCTGCCAGGCTTCCTGGCCGGTCTTGGTCATCAGCACCGGCACGCCCATGGCCTTGAGGCCTTGCTCGATCAGGCTGCGGGCAAAGGCGGAGTCGTCGGCGGCCAGGATCTTGGTGCCGGGGCGCAGCGTGACCTGCGGTCCGACGGTCTTGGGATCGACTTCCGGCTGGCGCGTCGGCAGCACGTCGCGCAGGATCTGCTCGACGTCGAGCACTTGCACCAGGCGCGGGTTCTCGGTATCGGTATCGAGCTTGGCGATGCTGGTCACCATGTCGCCCTTGACGCTGGTCTCGGCCGAGACCACCTGGTTCCACTCCAGGCGCACGATCTCTTCCACCGCTTCCACGGCGAAGCCCTGGGTGGAACGCGCGTACTCCGTCACCAGCAGGATGTTGAGGCCGCTACGCGGCGTGCACCCGACCATCTTGGGCAGGTCGATCACCGGGATCACCTGGCCACGGATATCCGCCATGCCCAGCATGGCCGGGCCGCCTCCCACCACGGTGGTGACCTGGGGCATCACCAGGATTTCCCGGACCTTGAAGACGTTGATGCCGAACAGTTCGCTGTTCGCGGACTGGTCCGACTCGCCCAGGCGGAACAACAGCAACTCGAACTGGTTGTTGTTGGTCAGGTTGGTCCGTTCGTCGATGTCTCTCATCGAGCTGCTCATACGCTTCCTTTGTCCCCGCAAGGCGCGTGCTCGCCGCGCGGTGTTGATCGTTTCGCCGGGCCCGCCTGCCCTGCGAGGCGCCCGGGGCACTTGCCCCCAGGCGGCGGCGCTGCAATGACGGGCCACTGCTCCGGCTAACGGCCAATCTTTGGGGAAATTTAGCGGCAAAGCGGCGACAGGCATGCGATTTGGCGCCGCACACCGCTAAAGTGCGGAATGAGACAGGCCGGGGACAAGCTGACGGGTGTGCGACGACATGGCTGACACTTCCGGGCAATGAGCAACATGCCGCAGGAAGCACCTGAAAGAGAACGCCAGCCCAGCCGCTGGCGCTCATGCAACAGTAAATTCCGTGACCGATTTACACGAACTAAACAGCCGCTTAAAATCGCACGGCCAGCGCCGGCGACTATCGCATACGACCGCGCAGCCTTGATTTCACCGGCAGCTTCTGGGGACACACGCCGGCCAACCGCCTCCCTCGCCATGTCCCTGCCCATGCTGCCAGTCCATCGCCCACGCGCCACGGTTCCGGTCCGGCGCCTCGAGTAGCGCCCGCGTCATGCCGGGTTCCCCGGCTTCCCGCCTTGTATTCGCCCCAGGACGACAATTACCGCTGCGCGCCCGCGACGCGCCATGGTCCGTTGCCTGAGGCTGCCGCTTTGACCGCCAAGATATTCCGCCCCGCCCCACCATGTCCTCGAACAGCACGACGCTCGCCGCCCCGGATTCCGGGGAGCATCGGCAAGGCAGCATCAGCCGGCGCATCGTCGCCATCGTCTTCTTTAACTTCATTGCCTATCTCGCCGTCGGCCTGCCGCTGGCGGTGGTGCCCGGCTTCGTGCATGGCGACCTCGGCTATGGCACGGTCGTGGCCGGGCTGGCGGTCAGCATCCAGTACCTGGCGACGCTGCTCAGCCGGGCTTACGCGGGAACCCTGTGCGACCTGCAAGGCCCCAAGAAATCCGTCACCCTCGGGCTCATGCTATGCGCCGGCAGCGGCCTGCTGGCGGTGTTGTCCGCCCTGTTCGTGCAAACCGGCTGGCTCAGCCTGGCCTGGCTGTTCGCCGGCCGGCTGGTGCTCGGCGCGGGCGAGAGCCTCGTCACCACCGGCACCATCGCCTGGGGCATCGGCGACGTGGGATCCCGCCACACCGGCAAGGTGATCTCGTGGAACGGCATGACAACCTACGGCGCGCTGGCGCTGGGCGCACCGGTTGGCGTGCTGCTCGACGCCCGCTGGGGCCTTGCCTCGCTGGGCATCGTCACCACCATCATGGCCGCCGGCGCGTTCGCGCTGGCACGCCGCAAGGCAGCCGTGCCTACGGTGAAAGGCGCGCGCATGCCGTTTCGCACCGTGTTCCGCCATATGACGCCCTTCGGCCTGTGCCTGGCACTGGGCTCGGTGGGCTTCGGCGCCATCACGGCCTTTGTCACGCTGTACTACGCCAGTCACGGCTGGGACCACGCCGCGCTGGCGTTGACCAGCCTGGGTGTGAGCTTCATCCTGGCGCGCCTGCTGCTGGCCGACAGCATCGTGCGCTTTGGCGGCTATCCGGTGGCGCTGTGCTCCTTTGCGGTGGAAGCCGCCGGGCTGGCGCTGATCTGGCTGGCGCAGGGGCCAGCCCAGGCGCTGGCGGGCGCGGCGGTCACCGGTTTTGGCTTTGCCCTGGTGTTCCCTTCGCTGGGCATGGAGGCGGTCAAGCTGGTGCCCCCGAGCAACCGCGGCTCGGCGCTCGGCGCCTATGCGCTCTTTCTCGATCTTTCACTGGGGCTGACCGGCCCGGTGGCGGGGGTGATTGCCAGCCATGCGGGCTATGGCTCGGTGTTCCTGTTCTCGGCCATGGCGGCGCTGGCCGGGCTGGGCTTGAGCCAGGTGCTGGCGGCGCGGGCACGGGCACGGCTGACGGATTGAGGCGCGGGCGCGGATATGCCGGCCGAGTACTCCCACGGCAAACGACCACACGATCAACGCGCGACAACGCCGCCTCGACCACACGGTCACGGCGTGCTCACGCCTCATTGACCTGGGTACTCCATCTGCAGGCTTACCCAGTCCGCGGTCCGTTGGCCAAAGCTGGCGGCGATACGACCGAGCGCCTCGTCGAGCGCGCGCAGCGGCCGCTCGGTCCGGGGTGCGGCCAGCATGCGGCGCGGCGCATCGACGTTCGCCACGCGGTCCGGCACGATCGTGAGTCCGCGTTTGGTGACGATGGGCTCCCGGTTCTTCGACACCGTATAGATGGTCGACCGGAACGTGGTCGCGAAGGCGTCCGCTTCAAGCACCAGCGCGATCTCGTCCACGCCGGGCGCAACTGGAATGCCGATGTCCTCGTGCGACCAGAACGAAACATAGTTGCGGGCAATCGTCAGCATGGCCGGCAGCCCCAGGTGGAATCGTTCGCTCGGGTGCCCGGACGACCAGCGCTCAATGCCGAGCGACCTCGCCAGCGCCACCGCCCGCTCGCGCCCCCCGATCGCCTCGACCAGCGCAAACGAGACCGGGATCGTGGCCGTGACACCGGTCGTGGTCACCACCTTGCGATCCGCGACATAGCGCTTGCGGCGCACCCATTTGGTCCCGGGATACGCCTTACGCAGGTCGTCGAACGAGTACCAGTGGCCCGTGGCATTGCGCCCCTCGAGCAACCCCGCGCGCGCCAGCACCCAGACGCCGTCGCAGACGCCCACCACCGTGGCACCCTTGCGCGCCTGCGCGGCCACCCACGCCAGCAGCTTCGGATCCTCGTCGCGATGGACCGCCGGCACGATCACATAGTCGGCGCCTTCCGGGAAGCGACGGTCGAAGTCGTCGGTCGTCGCCTGCGGCGTGATTGTTAGGCTCGCGGGGAACATGCGGACTGAGCCCGGCTGGGTTGCGAGCGCATGCACGTCGGCTGCGTTCGATGCGGACAGAATGCCATAGGGCACCACGTAGTCAGACAGTTCCGTGTAGTAGTTCTCCGCCACCACGGCTACGAGGGGCTTGGCGCGGCCGAAGCGCGGCTCGTACGCCGGCAGCCGGTCCGGTTGCGGCTCGACCGCCTGCGGCACACCAGCGGTCGGGCCAGCGACGGCAGGCATTCCGGACGCCGCCCCCCAAGCAGCCTGTTCGACGATCAGGACAGATATCAGCAACACGATGAATCTACGCATGCATTCCTCTAATCTTCGGAGTCAATGCCACGACCATGTCGCTCCATGCCATGGCAAGACAAAGCGGCTTCCTGCATGACGTGGGTTGGTGCTGGCGCAATATCCCGCACCAGTCCGGCCAGGCTATGCAGCCCAAGGGGCCTGATGGGCGTCGCCGGATCACGGCGTCTCCCCCGCTGCTTCTGGTTTTCCCTTGAAATGGCGGCCAGGCTTCGACCGCGCACTTCGCGCCTGTCCCTGCGGCCTTCGTGACGCCTGCCGTCGCGCGCGTACAGCTTGCTCCGCCGTCACCTTGCCCGCAAACTCTCCGTTCAGGTCCAGGCGCGGTGCATGCTCGACCAGGCACGCCCAATAGCGGCTTCCCCGGCACCAGGTGGCAATGGCCTGCGTCAACTGCTCGTGCGTGATACCCAAACGCTCCAGATGTTGGGCTGCGTCCCCGAGGATGCCTAGTTTGAGGGGCACCTTGGGCGCAGGGTTGACAGGAAAGACAAGCGGAAAATATTTCTGCAAACGCCGGATCGCCTCCACTACCGGTTCGACCGACTCGCGCGCCTTCCTGCGGGTGGTGGCGGCCTTCGGCTTGGCTGGCTTGGCTTGTTCGGCTTGCGCCCGCAGGCGATTGCGCAATTCGGCTAATTGCTCAAAACCCATTTTGCACTTCACTGAAGGTGGTTCATCTTGCCGCGAGGTTACCCGATCAACGCCAGAGCCGCATTCAGAATGGTCTGAACGCGTTTGAAAACACGGAGATAGAACATGCCGGATTGCCCGTGGCAGCTTGCTCCGTACTGGCCTATATCTGGAGCCTCGATAAATGGCAAGAAGCCTGCCCATGCCAATGAATACCATCTGGTCGCGCCACCGCCAAAACCGCAGCCTCCCACTACGTGAGCAATGATGACCTTGGTTAGGCGTACCTGCATGGGAAGTCGGTCAATGGCTTGGCGCGCATCCGCCCGCCTGGAATACAAGTGAGCCTGCTCCTGAAGCGGGAACACCGAAAGAGCACCCGCCGCGAATTGAGGTTCTAACATGGCCAGCATGGCCCGACGACCGCCGTCCAAGATAAATGGGGTCAACGGGTAGTCCAGCGCCGCAGAGCCATCCGAACGAATCTTGACTTTTCCCGCGCTCGCTTGCTCACGGAGACCATCGCACACGAGCGCGGCCACGACGTGCATATTTACAAGTACATGGCGGGGCCATTTTGGCCAAGTGCGAACGGTAGCGGCCCTTGATGTAAAGGAATTTTATTTCAGAATTAAAATTATTGTGACGAAAAGTAGGATTAATTAGATGGATTTTACCGAGAAGGTAGAGTAATTTCGCCCGGCATTCGTCCTTGTTCTAATAAGGACTAGCGAGAGAAATCTTGGATTTCTTGGCGCGCAAGGAAGTCTTTCTCAAAGGGCTCGGCGTGGGGTTGTCTGGCCTGAATTCCTCTAGATCGATAGAGCACTAGACCAATGTCCGGAATTCGGGAACGTCCTTGTGGACAGTGACCTCCCTCTCCTTGCATGTGGCTTGTTCGCTTGCCTGGGCGACAGAAAGCATCAGATGGCGAATCAAAGTTTTCATTCACAGGTCATGCACTACATTTAATCGGAGCATTTTGAATGCAACTCAGACTATTTCGCCTCTTATTTAGACTGCTTGATGCTATTTCATCCAGCCTGGCGGCGCGGCTCGCTGTCGCGGTGTTCTACGCGCCGCGCAAGTTTCCGGCGGCTAGATGGTGAATACCACGGTCTTCACCCCCGCAGGCGGCCTCTACCTGCTCCTGGGCGTCCTGTTGTTTTGCGCGGGGACGATGCTGGGCATCCCCCACGGGCTAACGAAGCGCAGCGGAGATGCCAAAAGAACTGAGCTTTGGCGCATTGCCCACCTCTCGACCTGCGTTGGGGGCGTATCGATCATTGCGCTCACGGTGGCGTTGGAAAGACTGTTTGCGGCCGCTGCGGTCTATACCCTGGCGCCCTTCTCTGCGGCCGCGTACAGCTTTTTCCTGGCCTGCACGCTCAGTGGATTGTTGAATAAGGCGTGGGATGACGATCGAACACAGGCCAGTGCTGCGCTCATCTACGGCCTGCAGATCTTTGCCTCTGCACTGTCGGTCGTTGCGGTAGGCGGCTTTTTTGCCACCTTATTTTTGAAAGTCGCGTCATGACAGCAACCAATTCCTCGGGTTTTCTGACGTACCCCGAGAACGTTGGCCATGAGTATCAGGATCTTCGTTGCTCCATCGAAGCTGATGCACTGACCTCCTTGCTGCTGCCAGCATTCGAGCTAGAGCCGTGTGTCGAGATCATCGTGCAACGGCAACTTTCGAGACCGTATCTACCTGGTGACAGAGCACGCGAGGAGCGACGGATACGAGAGCGATTTCCAAAGTTCATGGCGTTGTCATGCGCCCGGTTTCGAAGCGATGCTGCGCCCGACAAAACCGCGTCGCAGATTGAGCGGTTTGTGCGCGGACGTAGCGTTCCCCTTGAGTAGGTACCCTTGGCCGCCCCAGCGGATACCATCGCCGACCTGCTCACGATGCTCGACTCTGCCGTGGACACTTCCGGCCCACCGGTCGCGGAGAAAAATAGTCCCGCGTCGGCCGCGCCGGAGTTGGAGTTGGAGCCTGCCACGGCTACGCAAGCACCAGCATCGCCATTTTTTTCAATTTTCCAGTGCATTTTCGTACATGTCCGATTGATATTTGGACAAGTAACGTTCTTTCACCCATCAACCTCCGTCAATCGCGTGTAATCGTCGACTTTCGCTTGACCCATTCAATTCGCGCCGCTACAGTACGCGGGTTATTAATTCCAGGGCTTGCCCAGTGAGCACTTGTTCCGACGACAGTAGTCGATCCAGGATCGGCACCTCCGCCTGACCGGAGCACGGTACCCTCAGCGACCGTGCCCCGCTTGCGGCATGGTGCTATCGAGGCCGGACGTCCTGTCCCGCCTCTCTTCTTGAATACGGCTTCACTCTTCTGACCCCGCATGCGTTGCAGCTTGCCGCTGCCCGCGTTTGCCCGTGTCATTGACAAGACTCACCGGATCTTCCTGATTGTTACGGGAGTTCTTATGGTGTGGCACGAATTCGCCCTGCGCTTGCTTGAAGCGCTCGCGCTGGGCGCGTGTATCGGTACCGAACGGCAGTTGCGCCAGCGTATGGCGGGGCTGCGCACCAACGCGCTGGTAGCCGCCGGCGCGGCCTTGTTCGTATCGGTTTCCGCCTTTACCTTCGATCCTCAAGGCCATGCGCGCATTGCCGCGCAGGTCGTTTCCGGCATCGGCTTTCTCGGTGCCGGCGTGATCATGCGCGACGGCCTGAACGTGCGCGGCCTGAATACCGCCGCCACGCTGTGGTGCTCCGCCGCCGTGGGCGTGCTCGCCGGCCTTGGCCACGCCGCGGAGGCCGCGATCGGCACCGCCTGCATCCTTTGCGCCAATTTCGGCCTGCGCATGCTGGGCCAGCGCATCAACCGCGGCGGCACGTCCATCACCCCCGAAGTGGAGATGGTCTACCGCATCACCACGGTCTGCACCGCGCAGGAAGAAATCCGTGTGCGCGGCTTGCTGTTGCATGCGCTGACGGAAATGCCGGCCTTGCTGTTGCAGTCCCTGCACAGCGAGGACACCGCCGCTGGCGGGCACATCGAAGTCCGCGCCGATGTGCTGGCCGCGCCCGGCAATGAAGGCAAGCTGGAGCAGATCGTCAGCCGCATCAGCATGGAGAAGAGTGTTTCCCTCGTGCGCTGGGCCATTCCGGCCGGCGCGCTCGAATAACCCCAAGGAGATAGAAAGGAGCTGGATATGCGTTTGTTCAACTGGATGCTCCCCCAGACCACCAACCGCCGTACCCCCCAGGCAAGCCGCGGCGCAACCGCCCAGCTGTTCCAGGTGGTACTGCTTTGCAAGGACGACTATGGCGCGGGCCTGGAGCAGCAGATTCGCCGTGAACTGGCGTCGCGCGAGCTCTCGCTGCAACGCCTGCGCATGCGGCAATGCGAGCGGCGCGAACTGATCGAGATGCGCGTGCTGGTGCACTGCCAGCCCGGCGGCAGGCCCGGCATGGTCAGCCTGGTGCAACGACTGGGCCTGGAACCGCTGGTCCGCGCGGTGCGCTGGGAAACCGTTCCGCAGCCCGAGCGCGCGCTCGCCGCGGCCTGAGCCCCCGATCCACCGATCCAAACCGATTGCCGGAGGAAGAACATGGACCCCGACCCTTCTAGCAGGCGGCGCCGAAGGCATGGCGCGATCCCGTTGGCCTGATTCCGCTTCCTGCTCCCTGCCGGAACCGCGAAACCCACCACCCGGATCCGCCAGGCTCCCTTTGCGTGACGCGGCATCCTGACTGCCCGCGCGCGGGATCCACCCCTTCCTTCCGCGCTGCCACCCACCCGTAAGCAACACGGGCGATTTCGCCCATCACCGGCTACCTGCGCGGACTTGCCCTCCCGTAGCGCCGGGGATGCGTCACGCCTGTCGATTCCTGTCGTCCGCGGATCCCGCCTTGATGCGATCCCGGCGACGAAGCACCGGCAACAAGCGGCGCGCTTGCCCTGGCGGCGGCGCCCACCCGAGGAGAAAACCAATGCAAACGCCCACCACTCGCCAACGCTTGCTCCTGCGCCGGCCGCCAGGCCTTGCGCTCGCCGCCGCCTGCGCGGCCTGCATCGTACTGGCCGGCTGCGATGCCAACAGCCTGTTCGGCGCGCATGCCAACACGCCCAGGCAGAGTACCGAACCGGTGCGCGAGGGCAACTTCATCACGGTGCCCGAGGCATCACCGCTGCGCACCCAGCTGCAGGTGCAGACCATTGTCGAGCAGGTGCTGGAGCGTCCCATCGAGGTGCCCGGCTCGATCGAGGCCGACGCCGCCAAGCTGGTCAAGATCGTACCGCCGCTGGCCGGGCGCATCGTCCGGCTGCACGCCGCGCTGGGCGATGTCGTGCGCAAGGGCGATCCTCTCTTTACGCTGGATTCCGCCGAACTGAGCGCGGCCCAGGGTGAGGCCGGCAAGGCGCGCGCCGCCTTGCTCGAAGCGAAGCTGAACCTGGATCGCCAGCGCACGCTGTTCGAGGCGGAGATCGTGGCGCGCAAGGACTACGAGCAAGCCCAGCTTGCCTACTCGCAGGCAAGCAGCGACGCCGAGACCACGGCGGCCCATCTCGCGCAACTTGGCGCCGCCGGCACCGCGCCGTCGCATCGCCAATACACCATGACGGCGCCGCTGGCGGGCCGCGTCATCGAACTCGAGGGCGCGCAGGGCGGCTTCTGGAACGACACCGGCGCACCGGTCATGACCGTGGCCGACCTGTCCACCGTCTATCTCGCGGCCAGCGTGTCCGAGAAAGATATCGCTTCGATTTTCGTCGGCCAGCCCGCCGAAATCCTGCTCAATGCCTACCCCGGCAGGCCCGTGACCGGCCAGGTCCGCTACATCGGCGAGATCCTCGACCCCGACACCCGCACCGTCAAGGTCCGCGTGGCGGTCGACAACAAGGACGGACGCTATCGCCCCGGCCTGTTCGCCAAGGTGATCTTCGCGGGCGAAAAGCATCCGGCGCTGCTGGTGCCGCCGGCGGCACTGCTGCAAAGCGGGCTCTACACCCGCGTGCTGGTGGAAAAGGCGCCCTTCCGCTTCGAGCCGCGCGTGGTCACCACGGGCGCGCATGCCGACGGGCAAGTCGAGATCCTCGCCGGGCTCAAGGCGGGCGAGCGCATCGTCGTGAAGAACGGAGTCCTCCTCCATGATTGACCGCCTCGTTACCCTATGTTTCGACCGGCGTGCCATCGTCTGGCTGGTCTTCGCGCTGGTGGCGCTGTATGGCGCCTATAGCTGGAAACAACTGCCCGTCGAGGCCTATCCGGACATCGCCGACGTCACGTCGCAGATCGTTACCCAGGTGCCAGGCCTGGGCGCGGAGGAAATCGAGCAACAGATCACCATCCCGCTGGAGCGCGCGCTGCTGGCCACGCCCGGCATGCATGTGCTGCGCACCCGCAGCCTGTTTGCGCTGTCGCTGATCACCGTGGTGTTCGAGGACGGCACGGACGGCTACTGGGCGCGCCAGCGTTTGCAGGAACGCCTGAACGAGGTGGACCTGCCTTATGACGCCAAACCCGGGCTAGACCCCTACACCTCGCCAACGGGCGAGTTCTACCGCTACACGCTGGAGTCCGACACGCGCGACCTGCGCGAACTGTCGGAGCTGCAGGCCTGGACCGTGATACCGCGCCTGAAGAAAGTCCGCGGCGTGGTCGACGTGACCAACTTCGGCGGGCTCACCACGCAGTTCATGCTGGAACTCGACCCCGCGCGGCTGACCCAGTACAACCTGACGCTGGCGCAGGTGACCGATGCGCTCAACGCCAACAACGTCAACGCCGGCGGCAGCGTCATCGACCGCGGCGAGCAATCCTACGTGGTGCGCGGCGTGGGCCTGCTGCGCTCGCTCGACGACATGGGCAACGTGGTGGTCACGAGCAAGGGCGGCACGCCCGTGCTGGTCAAGGACCTCGGCACGCTGCGCTATGGCAATGTGGAGCGGCGCGGCATCCTGGGCAAGGACGACAACCCCGACACGATCTCCGGCATCACCCTGCTGCTCAAGGATTTCAACGCCTCGCAAGCGCTTGAAGGCGTGCACGAAGCCGTGCGCGACCTCAACGACAACCTGCTGCCCAAGGACGTGAAGGTCGTAGCCTATCTCGACCGCACCTCGCTGATCGACGCCACCATGCGCACCGTGGGCTTCACGCTCACGGAAGGCATGCTGCTGGTCGGCGTGGTGCTGCTGCTGTTCCTCGGCAGCCCCCGCGCCGCGCTGATCGTGGCGCTGACGATCCCGCTGTCGCTGCTGATCGCCTTTGTCTTCATGTATCACCTGCGCATTCCGGCCAACCTGCTGAGCCTGGGCGCGATCGACTTCGGCATCCTGGTGGACGGGGCCGTGGTGCTGGTGGAGAACATCCTGCGCCGGCGCGAACAGGAAAAAGACCGCGTGCTGACGCCGCGCGACGCCATCGATGCCACCTTGCAGGTGGCGCGGCCCATGTTCTTCGGCATGCTGGTGATCGTGGCGGCCTACCTGCCCTTGTTCTCCTTCGAGCGCATCGAGTACAAGCTGTTCTCGCCCATGGCCTTCGCGGTTGGCGCGGCGCTGATCGGCGCGTTGATCGTGGCCCTTGCGCTGGTGCCCGGGCTGGCGTGGATCGCCATGCGCAAGCCGCGCCGCATCTTCCACAATCCCGTGCTGGAATGGCTGGCGATGCGCTACCGCGCCGCGCTGGAACGCGGCATCGGCCGGGTGCGCTGGGTGGCCGCGAGCTGCGCCGTGGCCCTGGCCTGCGTGCTGGCGCTTGGCGCCAGCATCGGCCGCGATTTCCTGCCCTACCTGGACGAAGGCTCCCTGTGGCTGCAGGTGCAGATGCCGCCTGGCATCACCCTGGAGCGCGCCTCCGCGATGGCCAGCGAACTGCGCCGGGTCACGCGAGAGTTCCCGGAAGTGTCCTACATGGTGACGCAGACGGGCCGCAACGACGACGGCACCGACTACTGGACGCCCTCGCATATCGAAGCCAGCGTCGGCCTGCATCCGTACAAGACCTGGGCCTCCGGCATGACCAAGCAGCAACTGATCGACAAGCTGGCGGCGCGCTACGCGCAGATGCCGGGCTACACGGTCGGCTTCATGCAGCCGATGATCGATGGTGTGCAGGACAAGCTCTCCGGCGCCCATAGCGACCTGGTGGTCAAGGTGTTCGGCGACGACCTTCGCGACGTGCGCCGCATTGCCGGTGAAGTCGCCACCTCGCTGCGCGGCGTGCCCGGCGCGGCCGACGTGGCGATCGACGTGGAACCGCCGCTGCCCAACCTGAAGATCGACCTGGACCGCGCCGCCGCCGCGCGCCACGGCATCAACGCGGCCGACGTGGCCGAGCTGATCTCCACCGGCATTGGCGGCTCGCCGGTCGGCCAGCTCTATGTGGGCGAAAAGAGCTACGACATGACGGTGCGTTTCCCGGCGGTGGTGCGCTCCAGCGCGGATAACATCGGCGGCCTGATGCTGACGGCGGCCAACGGCGCCAAGGTGCCGCTGGCGGAAGTCGCGCGCATCACCACCGTCTCCGGCGAAAGCGTGATCGTGCGCGAAATGGCGCGCCGCCACATCATCGTGCGCCTGAATGTGCGCGACCGCGACCTGTCCAGCTTCCTGAAGGAGGCGCAGCCCGCCATCGAACGCGCCGTGTCCTATGACCACAAGCGCAACCAGATCGAATGGGGCGGCCAGTTCGAGAACCTGGAACGTGCGCAGGCGCGGCTGGCCATCATCCTGCCAATGACGCTGGCGCTGATGTTCGTGCTGCTGTTCGCCGAGTTCCGCAACCTGCGCCAGCCGGCGCTGGTACTGCTGGCGGTGCCGCTGGCCACCATCGGCGGACTCGCGGCGCTGCATCTGCGCGGCATGACGCTGAATGTGTCCAGCGCGGTCGGGTTTATCGCCCTCTTTGGCGTGGCGGTGCTCAACGGCGTGCTGATGATCGCGCAGATCAACCGGCTGCGCGCGCAGGACGGCATGGGTCTGCGGCAAGCGGTGATCGAAGGCGCGGCGAGCCGCATGCGGCCGGTGCTGATGACCGCCACCGTCGCCGCCATCGGGCTGACGCCCGCGATGCTGGCGGTCGGGCTCGGCAGCGACGTGCAGCGCCCGCTGGCAACCGTGGTCGTGGGTGGTCTCTTTACGGCCACCTTGCTGACCCTGCTGTTGCTGCCTGCCCTTTACTACCTGGTGGAAGCACGCGCCGAGCGCGCGGCCCAACGTTCCGGGGATTTGGAAACCGATGCCGAAGGCAACGCACCGGCGGCCAGCGCCGCGGGCCAGGCCTGAGGAGAACCCAATGCAAATCAAGAACAAGATCCACAAGAACCTGCAAGCTGCCCCCGCCCTGCGCAACACCCTGCTCGCCACACTGGTGCTGGCGGCATCCGCATCCTGGGCGCAGGACACCACCGCCACCGCTGCGGCGGCGGCCAGTGCGCCGGTACGCTTCGCCACCTATCTCGACGCGGTGGAGCGCCAGAACATCGGCCTGTCGGCGCAGCAGGAAACCATCCGCAGCGCCGAGGCCGGGATCTCGATCGCCGGCGTGCGCCCGGATCCGGTGCTCAAGTACGGCCGTGGCGACATCGAGACAAGCAGTGCGGTGTCGGCCAAGCCGCCGCGCACCCATGAATTCGAAGTTGAGATCCCGATCGAACTGGGCGGCAAGCGCAGCGCGCGCATCCGTGCCGCCAGGAGCAACCTGCGCCTGACCGAGGCCAACCTGCAGGGCTTCAAGCACGCGCTCTACGCGGATTCCGCCACGGCCTTCGTCGAGGCCTGCCGCAGCCGCGAAGCCCTGGTCCGGCAGGAATCGACGCTGGCCGCGCTGGCCAATGTGGTGCGCGCCAATGAGATCCGCCGCAAGGCCGGCGACATCGGCGGACTGGAGCTATCGCAGTCGCGCGTGGAACGCGACCGCTTCGGCGTCGAAGTGAAATCCGCCCGCGCCGCGGCGCAGGCCGCCTTGCAGAAGCTGTCGATCCAACTCGGCGTGCGCGTGGCCGAGGCCTTCGGCAACGCGCCGCTGGCATGTGAATTCCAGGCGTACGACCCCGGCACCGACACCGGGGCGCTGATTGCCCGGGCGATGGAAGCGCGTGACGAGGTCCGCATCGCCCGCGCCACGCTGGATCATGCCCGCGACAACGCGGGGGTGGCGCGCGCCAATCGCTGGGTGGATCCCAGCATTGGCTTCAGCCTGACCCTGACCCCCGGCGTGCGCGCCGGCATGAACGAGGAAGGCGAGCCCACCGGCGACGGCACGCCACGCTCGCGCATGGTCGGCGTATCGGTGTCGATTCCCCTGCCCTTGTCGCGGCTGCAGCGCGGCGAGCTGATCCAGGCCGAGTCGGAGGTCACACAGGCCATGCTGGGCTTGCGCGAGGCGGAACTGAAAACCGAGGTCGACGTGCGCAACGCCTTCACCACGTTCCAGGCAGCGCGGGAAAACCTGCAACGCTATCGCGAGTCGGTGATTTCCGATGCCGACCGGGTGCTCGAAGGCATGCGCCAGTCCTATCGCCACGGCTCGGCGTCGCTGCTGGAGCTGCTCGATGCGCAGCGCGCCGCGGACGAAACCTACCTCGACTACCTCCAGGCCCAGGCGGACCTGGCGGCGGCCACCGTGGAACTGCAACTCTCCACCGGCCTGAGGCCGGCCCTTTGATGACACCGGCAGCACGAACGCCACGCATGGCACCGGCATTGCCCAATGCCATGCGTAACAGGAGAAAAACATGAAAGCAGCCAACCATGCCCCATTCCAGCGGTGGCGCCTGTATCGCCTGAGCGTGATCGCGCGGCTGGACGATGTGCCCGATGCACGCCAGGCGATGCGCTGTGCCGTCAGCGACTGCGGCCAGTACCCGCTCAACGAGCGGCAATTTCCGCTCGGCCTGCCACCGTGCAAGTCCATGCTGAGCTTCGAGGTACGCATGCCGCAGCAGCGGGCCGCGCAACTCCTGGTTGCGCTGGAACGCGCGTTGGCACCGGTTCCCATCGTGCTGCTGCGCCTGGAGGTGATGGGCGGCCATGCCGAGGCGCCCCACACGGGACGCTTCCGGCGCGGGGCCGGGCTGGTTAACGGAGCGGCGGCTTTGCCAGCCGCGGCCACGCCGGCGGCGGAACGCCAGAAAGCGGAGCCCGTGGCGGGGTGAAACCGGGCCCGCCCCGCGCGTGGCTGCGCGCGATGGGCCATTTCCATAAGCGCCTTTTTAATCACAAAACGAACTTGACACGTATATACCCGACTCCTACCATGTACATACCATGTGCATGTACATTGGAGTCCGGAATGGCCACTGCAACTGAACGGATTGTCGTACAGGTTACGGCGAGCCAGAAGCGCGCAATCGCAAATACCGCCAAGCGGCTTGGCCTCAACGTGAGTGAGCTGATGCGGCAAGCCGCGCAAGGCTTTACGCCCGCGAACGATGAGGAAGACATCAACGCCCTGCTTGAGCGCGTCAACATTTCCACCAAGGAGGCGAATGAAGCGCTGGACGATGCATTGTCATTCGTCGCTGAGTCCAACAAGCGTATCGCCGCGATGTCGAAAGGGAAGGCGTAATGGGTGTGACAGACAAAGTGTGGGACGCGCTCACGACCGTCATCAAGATGAACGAAAAGGTTGTCTCGCTGGCCGGCACGGTGAAGGAACAGCAGACAAGGATCGAGGGCCTGACAGAGCGCGTCATCCGGCTCGAAGCGACGCTTGACCTTCTGCTGCGCGCCAATGATGTGAAGAAGATCAAGGGCTAGGAATATCCCTTGACCAGTCACTTTAACCACTGAGCCCTCGAAAAGTGGCAACCCTCATGCCGGCCAAGGATGCCCCGCATCGGGCGGAACCGGATCGCAGCCACATCGACGAGGCGAGCGCCGGCACGGATTGTCCCGCGCGCCTGCCCGGCAAGATGCGGTTCTCGCTGTGGCGCGCAGCATGGATAGCGTTGCTGCTGATATTGCCAGCCCTGCCGTGGCCCATCCGCGCCGCGCCACTCCCCAGTTCCCAGCTACAAATCATCGACCGGGCCACCATTGGCGCCGGAGACGGTACACCGGCCACAGTCCCCCTGCCCTATTACTGGGACCGCTCCCGTCCCGGCGAGAGCGGCGGCGCCCGTTTCAGCCTGCGCTTCCCCGACCTGCCCGGCCGGCAGGGCATGGCAGCGCTCTATCTGGAACGTGCCGCCAACAGCTACGAGGTACGGCTCAACGGCAGCCTGCTCGCCCATGCGGGCAGCCTGTCGGCCCCGGTTCCCTATGCCGGGCAGCATCCGTTGCTGATCCCGGTGCCGGCAGACCTGCTGCGCCCGGAGAACGAACTGCTTGTCACCATCGCCGCCAGCGCCAGTTCGCGCGGGGGCCTGTCGCGGGTGGAGTTCGGCCCGCCAGCGCTATTGGAGGCGCACTACGAGCGAGCGCTCTGGTTCAAGGTCATGGGACCCGTGGTCATCGCCGCGGTCAGCGTGCTGCTGGCTTGCCTGTCGGCGCTGGTGTGGTGGCGGCAGCGCGACCCCCTGTTCGGCCTATATGCCATTTCCGAGCTCGGGTGGTCTTTCGGGCTGGTGGAGTATTTCATTGCCGACGATGCCGGCGCGCGCGACGCCTGGCTCGCCGCGGTGCTGGCCGGGCGCGCGGTCTTCATGTACGCGACCGCCAGGTTCGCCATCCTGGTGACAGGCCTGGAGACGGGCTGGCTGCGGCGGATGCTGCAACTCTACCTGGCCATCAAGATCCCGCTGATCGCGCTGATGGTGGCAGCGCACAGCACCCGCGCCATGGTGCTGGCCAATGTCATCGTCAATGTCGTGATGGCGCTGTCGATCGTTGCCATGCTGCTCCGCGCCGCCGTGACGCGCCCGGAGCGCGAACGCGTGGCGATTGCCGCCGCCCTTGGCCTGACCCTGCTTGTCTCGATGCTGGACCTGCTTCATGTCTGGTGGATCGGCGACTACTACTGGGATTCCTCGGTCACCCGCTACGTGTCGCTGATATTCAGCCTGACGATGGGTTGGCTGCTGGTCGACCGCTATACGCGCGCCACGCGCGGGCTGGCCGCGCTGAACCGCAGACTGGACAGTGCGGTCTCCCGCAAGGAACAGGAGCTGTATGACCTGTACCGCCATTCACGCGAGATGGAGCGGGAGCAGGCCGCCCTGGAAGAACGCGGCAGGATCATGCGCGACATCCATGACGGGCTCGGCAGCCAGCTGGTTGGCATCCTGTCGATGCTGCGCTCGGGCCGCGCCAGCGCGCAAATGCTGGAACAACAGCTGCAACATGCGCTCGACGCACTGAAACTGTCCGTCGACGCGCTGCAGGACACCGGTGGCGATCTCGCGACCGTACTCGGCAACCTGCGCTACCGGCTTGGTCCGCGCCTGGAAGCAGCGGGACTGCGGGTGGACTGGCAGGTGGAGCGCCTGCCAACGCTGGACGGCCTGACGCCGCAGCGGGTACGGGAACTCCACTACCTGCTGCTGGAGGTCTTCTCCAATGCCATGCGGCATTCCGGCGGCAGCGTCGTACGCGTTTGCGCGTACAAGGATGCCCGCCAGCACGTGCTGGTCATCGAGATCCACGACAATGGGCGCGGCTTCGCGCCGGAGGCGGCCACGCCTGGGAAGGGACTGGGTAATATGCGCCGGCGTGCCGAGACCATCGGGGCAATGCTGGATCTACGCTCAGCGCCGGATGGCACGACCGTACGCCTGGTGTTCGCGCTGGCGCCGCAAGCCGACAGCGGCAACGGCGAACCCTCCGCCGGACAGGGCCACGCCGCCGATCGCGCCGGGAACGGAGCGATCGGCGCGACGGACCGCGCCTGATCAGTGCCGACCGGGGCGCGGCCCCCTCATATCACACCTTGATGTCGATATTCTGGCCAAGATGAGGAGGATTGCTGGCGGGGACGCCGACTTGCGGCACCGATTGCAGCAGGGCTGCCGCGCTCTGCCCTTGCATGTCGAGCGACTTGCGCAGCATCAGCAAGGCCACCGGATCGGTACCCGCGCTGCTCGCAGAGCTAATGATTGAAGTGTCCATGAATGGGTCTTCCTGATTGTGGTTAAGGTTTGGTTGAAGCTGAAAATGGCATTGAAACCAGCAGGAAGGCAGACCTTCCTGCATCTTGTGTTGTCGGCCTCCAGCCTGAAACCTTTAGCGCGGCGGCCGCCTGGCATCCGGAGCGTTTATGATGAGCGGCCCGGCCGCAGTGGACGGGAACAACCGGAGAGCCCGCGCAGCGGCCGAATCCGGCGAAACCAGCTACCAGAATTAAACATCATGGGTCGGGCGGCAAGGATTGCGGGAAACCTCGCTATTTCGTGTTTGGCTTTTGGCGCGCTTGGCATCTCCCTGGATTGCCTGGCGCTGGATTCAGCCGAACTTTATGAACGGGAATCGCCAAGCATCTGGGTGGTTTCCGTCTACGACGCGCAAGGCGTGCGCTTCGGCATGGGCAGCTCGGTCGTGATCGGGCCCGAGGAACTGGTCACCAACTGCCATGTGCTCAAGGGTGGCAGGTCCGTCAGCATACGGCGCGAGAAGATCACGCATGCTGCCAGCCTGCTGCATGCCGATGCCGAGCGGGATCTCTGTATCCTGCGTGCCAAGGGCCTGACCGCCCCGGCCGTGAAGATCGCGCCGTTGTCCGCGCTCAAGGTCGGGCAGAAGGTCTATGCCATCGGCGCGCCGCGCGGCTATGAACTGACGCTCAGCGATGGCCTGCTCTCCTCCCTGAACAAGGATGAACGAGACCGCATCGTCCGCCTCCAGACCACCGCGCCGATCTCGCCCGGCTCCAGCGGCGGCGGGCTGTTCAATGCGCAAGGCCAACTCGTCGGCATCACCTACCTGATGCGGACCGACGCGCAAAATCTCAACTTCGCCATTCCCGCGCAGTGGATCGCCGAGGTGCCGGCGCGTTCCGCCCAGGCGCAGCAGTCCTCCCGGAACGAGATGGTTGCGATGGCTGTCCCCGCGACCACGGCGGCGTCCCCGCCACGCCCCGTTGCCGGCCCGCAGGGCAGGCCACTGACCGGCGCCGAGCTGGCGAGCCACTTTGCGCACCTCGGCCGGGTCGACGTCATCGCGCCCTCCGGCGCCACGCTCCGGATGCAAGTCCGGGAAAGTGGCAGCCTCGACGTCACCAATGCCCTCAGCCGAAGCTCGTCGCCGGGCCGTTATCGCGTCGATGTACAAGCGAACCAGGTCTGCCTGGACCTGGCCAACCCGAAGTTCAGCGCAATGCAGGCGTGCTATGGCGTGACCGAGGCCAACGGGCGCTTCGTCATGCGCTCCGCCTCAAGCCCCTTTTACTTCTCATACACGAAATAGCCGGGCGTGGGCCACGCCGCCTGCTGCCGGATTGGCATTGGCGGCAATGTGGGTGTTCGGCTGGCTTGCGCTGCGTGCGTTACCATGTCGGCGTACGTTTCGCATTGCGCATGCCTGCGCGCCGCCACTTGCGCAGGTTTTCAGCCCGGAGCCGCCGCGGCACGGGCTTGCGCTTCATCGCACCCTCGCTGCACCCACGCCGCGCCATCGCCGTCATCACCCAATCGCCATGACCTCCGCACTACTGCTTGAAAATATCCATGACACCGCCGTCGAGCGCTTCAAGGAAGCACAAGTCACAGTGGAACGCCGCGCCGGCGCTCTCGCCGGCGACGAACTCCATCGCGCTCCCGAAGGCCACCAGATCCTGGGCATCCGCTCGGCCACGCACCTGGGCGCCGCTGAAATCGAGGCTGCCAGGCACCTCATCGCGATCGGCTGCTTCTGCATCGGCACCTCGCAGGTAGACCTGGACGCCGCGGCCCGCGCCGGCATGCCGGTGTTCAACGCACCGTTCTCCAATACGCGCTCGGTGGCCGAACTGGTGATCGCCGAAGCAATCCTGCTGCTGCGCCGCGTTCCGGAGAAGAACACCCTGGCGCATGCCGGCAAGTGGGCAAAGGGCGCCACCGGATCGTTCGAGGCACGCGGCAAGACCATCGCCATCATCGGCTACGGCAATATCGGCTCGCAGGTTGGCGTGCTGGCCGAAGCCATGGGCATGCGCGTCGTGTACTACGATGTGCAGGCCAGGCTGTCGCTCGGTTCGGCGCGCGCGGCGCGCTCGCTGGCGGATGCGGTATCGCATGCCGACATCGTGACGCTGCATGTGCCGGCCACCGCGCAGACCAGGAAGATGATCGATGCGGAGGTGCTCGGCCAGTTCCGGCGTGGCGCTATCCTGATCAATGCCTCGCGCGGCACGGTGGTGGACATCGACGCGCTGCGCGCGGCGTGCGACGCGAACCACATCGCCGGCCTCGCGATCGACGTGTTCCCCGAGGAGCCCAAGACCAACGCGGACCGCTTCACCAGCCCGCTGCAAGGCGTGCCCAACGCGATCCTGACGCCGCATATCGGCGGCAGCACCGAAGAGGCGCAGGAGAATATCGGCACCGAAGTCGCCACCAAGCTGATCGCCTTCCTGCGGACCGGCGACACCGTCGGCGCGGTGAATTTCCCCGAGGTCAGCCCCGGCCCCCTGACGTCGCCGGCACGGCTGCTCAACGTGCACGGCAATGCGCCGGGCGCGCTTGCCGCGCTCAACACGCTGCTGGCGCGCGACGGGGTCAACATCGTGGCACAGCATCTGCAAACCAGTGGGCAGATGGGCTATGTGGTGACCGATCTGGACAAGGTCCCATCGCCGGAACTGATTGCCGCGCTGGACGCGGAACCGGCGTTTATCCGCTGCCGCACCCTGCTCAACCCGCAGGCCTGAACAACGGCGGCGGCAACCAGCCGCTGCCGTCAACTCACCCGGAAGTGCTCCACCGACTGGCCCGCGTTCACCGCGCGCAGCAGCCAGGCCGGCATGGGGCCTTCGCCATCCCAGACCTGTCCCTCGGCGTTGCGATAGCGGCGCGCGGGGGCGGCCGCAGGCGTCTGTGAAGCCGCAATGGCCGGCGCCGGTGCCGGCATCGCGCGTGCCGATGTTGCCGGAGCAGATGCCGGAGCCGGAGCCGCAACTGGCGCCCGTTTCACGATTGTTCCCGCTTTCGACGCGGGCACGGACATCGTCACCCGCGCCGGCAACGGCAACGGCAATGGCAACTGCACCGCTGCCGGGGCAGTTGCCAGCGCCGAAGCGGAAACAGGCGGCGTCACCGAATCTGCCACCGCCATCGCCACCGACGTTGAATCAGGCGCGGGCACGGGCGTTGCGGCGGCGATAGCCGCCGGCGCGGCTGCCGGCTGCGTTTGTACTGGCGCGGGATCCCGGGCCGGCCCGCGTTTGTGGGCTGCCACTCTGCGCGATGGCTTCGGCGCTACCGCCGGCGGTGCCGTCACGGGGCCGGCAGGCAAGAGCGCCGGCGGCAGCACCGGCTCCGCCACCACCGTGGCCGGGACGGGCGCGGCGGCCGGGGCCGGAGCCACCACCCCGTCGAAACAACCTGCCGCGTCAAGTTCGTCCATGGAGATGCCGAGCCGCTCTATCTGGACGCGAATCCAGACAATGGCAGCGACTTTTCTGACGTCGGCGGGAACTGAAGAAGGCATGGCGGAAGACACAATAGATGCGGGTAATGGGGGCGGGAAAATGGTCGAGGATGCGATGCTGGCCGCACACCGGTCATCCTGAAGCTCGCACATGATAGCCGAGCGCGGACTCCAGCCCCGCAACCCTCCAGATCAGCATACTTCCAACAAGCCAAAAGCCCCACTCCGGCCCCCTTCCAGACGCTGCAAACCGGCCTCCGGAGCGCCGCCGCCCGGTATCGCATCCAACCCGGGCAATCCGTCGCCCTATTCCAAAATCCACACAATTCAAATGAGAACGATTATCATATGCGTCTTTCGCAAGGCGCTTTCCGGGCACCATGCGCAACTCGGCGCCGCCACGCACCGCCTTACCTTGAAAGGACGCATAGCCAATGCATCGCCTCATTACCTCCGCTCTCCTTTGCAGCGCCGCGCTTGCCGGCACCGCCCAGGCCCATCAGGTCTGGCTGGAACAGACGCCCGCGACAGCCCAGCTGTATTTCGGCGAGTTCAACGAGAACCTGCGCGAGGTTTCGCCGGGATTGCTTGACCGCTTCGTGCAGCCCACCGCCACCCTGGTGACCGCCAGGGGCGAGCAAGCGCTCAAGGCCGACAAGGCCGCCAACGGCTTCGTCCTGTCGGCGCGTGCCGGCGCTGGCGAGTCCATCGTCGCGCAGGATGCCGGCTATCCCGTGCGCGAACGCAAGGAGGGCGACAAGGTAATCCGCACCGCCTGGACGCCGGCGGCCCGCTTGCTCGGCGCCGGCAGCACCGCCGCGCTGGCCCCCAAGCTCGCGCTGGACATCGTGCCGACCGGCCGCGCCGGCGAGTACCAGGTGGTCTACGCCGGCCAGCCGCTGCCGAAGGCCAAGGTGGGCGTGGCGGTACAGTCGGGCTGGGGACGGGAGTTGCGCACCGACGACCGGGGGATCGTGCGCCTGGCGCAGCCGTGGCAGGGCACCTACGTGCTGGAAGTGCACCACGTCGACCAGACGCCCGGCGAGCGCAACGGCAAGCCGTATGACATCGCCAGCTACGTCACCACCCTGTCGCTGACGCAGACGGATGGCCTGGCCGCGCTACCCGCCGCACCGGCCGCCGCGCCGAACAAGTAAGGAAGGGGCCGACATGGGGCTGAGCCAGACCGGCCGCTATCGCCTGAGCGTTGTCTCGCGCGTGGTGGCCGCCATCGGGGGCGGTTACGTACTGGCGTCCGTAGCCACCGGCCTGCTGGCCGTGCTGCTGCCGCTGCCGCCCGCCGAGGCGGTGATGACCGCCACGCTGCTGTCGTTCTCGCTGTACGCGTGCGCGGTGCTATGGGTGTTCGCCGCCGGCAGCGCGTTGCGTGCATGGACCGGCGTGGCCGTGCCCGCGATCGTGTTTGGCGCGCTGCTGGCTGCCTTGCGGAGCGCATCGTGAAGGCCGGTTTGCGTCAGTCGATGGCATGGCTGCACAGCTGGTCCGGGCTGCTGGTGTGCTGGGTCCTGCTGCTGGTGTTCTGCGCCGGCACAGCGAGTTATTTCAAGGACGAGATCACGCTGTGGATGAAGCCTGAGCTGCATCGCCCGGCGGCCACGCCAGTGTCCAGCGCCGAAGCGGCGAGCCGCGCGGTGGCATTCCTGCAGCACAACGCAGCCGATTCGCCGCGCTGGCTCATCGACCTGCCGGACGAGCGCAACCCCGTGGTGCAGGTGCGCTGGATGCGTCCGCCCGGCGCCGCGGCCTCCGGCATCGCGGGCGGCCGCGGACGCTTCGAGAGCCGCACGCTGGACCCCGCCACCGGCGCCTTCCTGCAACAGGTGCGCGACACGCGCGGCGGCGAGTTCCTTTATCGCCTGCACTTCGACCTGTATTTCATGCAGGCGATCTGGGCGCGCTGGATCGTCGGCTTCTGCGCCATGTTCATGCTGGTCGCCATCCTCAGCGGCGTCATCACGCACCGGCGCATCTTCCAGGACTTCTTCACCTTCCGGCCGCGCAAGGGCCAGCGCTCCTGGCTCGACGCGCACAATGCCACGGCCGTGCTGGCCCTGCCCTTCCACCTGATGATCACCTACACCGGCCTGGTGACGCTGATGTTCATGTACATGCCGTGGGGCATCCAGACGGCATACCAGGGCAACCAGCAGGCCTTCTTCAACGATGCCTTCGGACGCGCGCCCCAGGCAAAGCCGAGCGGACAGGCGGCCCCGCTGGCACCGGTCGCGCCGCTGGTCGAGCGAGCCGCGCGCCACTGGGATGGCGCGCAGCCCGGCAGGATCGACATCACGCTGCCCGGCGACACAAATGCCGCCATCAGGGTGTCGCGCGGCGCGGGCAAATCACTGTCCTCCGACGAACCGTCGATGCGCTTCGATGGCGTCACGGGCGCCCTTGTCGCAACCGTAGGCGATACGCCCGCGGCCGCCAGCCAGACCCGCGGCGTGATGGTGGGCCTGCACGAGGCGCACTTCGCCGGCCCCCTGCTACGCGCGCTGTTCTTCCTGAGCGGCCTGGCGGGTTGCGCCATGGTCGCCACGGGCGCGCTGCTATGGGGCGTGAAGACGCGCCAGGGCCAGGCCAGGGCGCTGGCCGCGGGCGCGCGCCCAAGCTTCGGCCTGCGGCTGGTGGATGCACTCAACATTGGTGCCATCGCCGGCCTGCCGATCGCATTCGCCGCCTATTTCTGGGCCAACCGGCTGCTGCCGGTGTCGATGGCGCAGCGCCCCGACGCTGAGATCCATGCCTTCTTCATCGCCTGGGCCGCGGCCGCCGTGCTGGCACAGTTACGGCCAACGCGCGGAATGTGGCGTGCGCAACTGTGGGGCGGCGCGCTGATGCTCGCCGCCATACCGGTGCTCAACGCCGCCACCACCGATACCCACCTGGGCGTGACGCTGCTGCAAGGCCAGGGGCCCGCGGCCGTGGCGGGCTTCGACCTGACGGTACTGGCGCTGGGCATCGCGCTGGCCGCGGCAGCGTATATGCTGGGCCGCCGCTCGAAGGCGCGCACGCCCGCGCGGCGCGCGGCGCGAGCCGATGACGCGGGTCTGCAGGGCGGCGACGCGAAGGGGGTGGCATGAACGCCAGCCTTGGCTTTTTCACCGCGCTAGCCTTGACCTATAGCGGCTTCGCGGCGCTCAGCCAGACGCTTGACCGCCACTATGCCGATCACCATGGCCGCGGCAGTTCCCCTGGCGCATCGGAGCGGCTGCGGCTGCATGGGCTGGGCTGGGCCGCGCTGGCCCTCGCCCTGGCGGCTTGCGTGCGGCACGAAGGCTGGCCGATGGGCACCGTCTCCTGGCTCGGCACGCTGACGCTCGGCGCGCTGCTGCTGGTGTTGCTGCTTTCCTACGCGCCTGCAATCGCCGTACGCGCGGCCCTGTGGACGGGGGCGCTGGGCTGCGGGCTACTAGTCCTGAGCGTGGCGGCCTGAGCCATGGCTACCGGCATTTCTTGTACGGCGCATACTCCTTGCCGTTCCAGCGCCAGACCGGAAAGCAGGTGCCCGGACCGCCCACCGCGATGTCGGGAAAGCCGAGGTTCTTCGACTTCAACGCCTCCGGCTGCCCCGGAAAGCCGAACTGCGGCTTCCACTGTCCGTTGGCATCCTTGATGTACAACTGCATGAAGACCCCGGCCATGCCGCCCACGCAAGTGCCGTAGAGGTTGGTGAACACCTCCGGCTGGCCGTCGCCGTTCAGGTCGATCACGGTGGCGTCGTAATCCACGGATTCATTGCAGGCCTTGTCGAAGACCTTGCCCTTGAGCGCCTTGAGCTGGCCGTTGGTGGCCTCGACGACGATCCTGGCATCGGCGGTGGGCGCGGCCTGCGCCACTGCGGGCGGGCCAAGCGCCCCGGCCACGGCGAGCGCCACGCTCAGCATGCTGGCCAGGGACTGTGGATACCTGCGCATCGCGGTCTCCTTAGCTTAGGGGTGAGGGTATGCAACGCTGTTTCTACTTCCCCTTCACTCCGGAGCAGCGAACCTAGCCTTTCGATGATACGAAGAACCCGTGAAGGATGCCAGCCACGAATGCGGGGCTATCATTACGGCCATTCCAACTTATCGCCACCGGCCCGGTAGCCATGCCTGACAACACCCCCGCAAGCCAGCCCTACGCGCTGGAAAATCCCTTTCTCGAATCCCTGGATGTCGTCATCGAAGCGTGGCAGCCGGACCTGGTACGGATGTCGCTGGTGCCGCAGGCCGCGCACGTCAACAATACGGGCGTGGTACAAGGCGGCATCCTGGCCACGCTGCTGGACGCGGCGGGGGGCTACGCCGGCTTGTTCCCGGAGAACGGCGTGCGCCGCGCCGCCACGACCATCTCGCTGAACGTCAACTATGTCTCCTCCGCGCACGTGGAACCGCTGCTAGTGGTGGGCAGGCGCGTGGGCGGCGGGCGGCGGGTGTTCTTCTCCAACGCCGAGATCACGGATAGCCAGGGCAGGCTGATCGCCACCGCGCAGGCAGCATTCCGCCGGAAGGATACGGTCTCGGCATCCTAGACAACGTGAAACACTCCCGCGAAAGGGGACAGCGAGGCGAGCGCCACCCCCGCGCCCGCCCTGCAAGCGGTTCTCATGCCAGCCAGGACACGCTGGCGCGCACCGCGAGCGCCAAGGGAATCAACCTGGCGTTCAGGCGCCATCCAGGAAGGGGCTGCGCATGCCGAGGCGCGTACCGAGGCTCGGGCCGAGCCAGCGCGACCGGTCCATATAGGCGGCTGAACCTACTTCGGGCTCCGGTTGCGCCACGGCGAAATCCTGGCGCGTCGATTGGTTTGCGCCTTGCGTGTAGGAATCGAACTTGTCGGGGCTGCGCGCACCGCCCGCATAGGGATCGGTGAGGCCGGTCCCGGTATTCGTCGCCGCACCCTGGCTGTACGGGTCGCGCGCGCCGGGCGCGGGTTGCGCCTGGGCCGAGAAAGCCACGACAGCGGCGCTGGCCAGCAGCAGGTTCCTGGCAAGATGATGTTTCATGAATATCTCCTTGGACGCCCTGAGGCGCTGGGTTGAACATGGGACAGCCTGTTGTGCAAAGCTGGACGCCTGCCTTGTTCAAGCGAGACACGTGCCAGTCCGACAATATCCGACAAGCGCCCGCCCGAGGCCATGGCAGGCATGCAGCATGGCGCGCAAACCGTGCCACGCCGCGTGGCCGGGACCAGCGCGAATCTCCCCGATTCAATGCACGCCTTACATGCCGGCCTTACAAAACACGCAAGGATGCGGCGTTCGCGCTGGCGGCATTCACTGTTTGCGCGCCGACAGCGGTGGCGCTATGTCCTCCAGTGGCCGCTTTTCCGCGCTGACGGCATAGCGCAAGGCGAACAGGCCCGCGCCAATCACCATCGCCGCACCAATGCCATAGCCGCCGGCCACCGCCGCGCGACTGCCGGTTTCGATCAGTGCGCCGAACAGCAAAGGCCCGATAAACCCCCCGCTGCCCGTCCCCACAGCATAGAAGACGGAAATGGCCAGCGCGCGCGTCTCCAGCGGAAAGACCTCGCTAACCGTCAGGTAGGCAGAACTGGCCGCGGCGGACGCCAGGAAAAACACGGCCGACCAGCACAGCGCCTGGCTGCGCGCATCGAGCCAGCCCTGCACGAAGGCCCATCCGGTCAACCCCAGGCCCACGCCTGACAGCACATAGGTAAGCCCGATCATGCGGCGCCGTCCCACGTGATCGAACAGCGGCCCCAACAGCAGCGGACCGAGCACGTTGCCCAGCGCGAAGGGGAAGATGTACAACCCTACGCGGTTGTCAGGCACGCCGTGAAACCGCGTCAGTACCAATGCATAGGTGAAGAAGATGGCGTTATAGAAAAACGCCTGCGAAATCATCAGCGCCAGGGCCACCGCGCTGCGCAGCCGGTAGCGCTTTAACAGCACATGCGCAACCTCGCCAAGGGTCGCCGCGCCGCACCGGGAAAACGTAACCGTGCCGGTTGCCGGTGGCAGCGTCCCGTACTGCGCGGTCACCTGCGCCTCGATCGCGGTGAGGATATGGCCGGCTTCCTCGCCACGCCCGTGCGAAAGCAGCCAGCGCGGGCTTTCCGGCACATCCCGGCGCACCATCAGGATGGCCACCGCCAGCACCGCGCCGAGCAGGAACGCGGCACGCCAGCCCAGCGCCGGGCCCAGCACGCGCGGGTCCAGCAAGATCAGGCTCAGCCCCGCACCGAGCGCCGCGCCAACCCAGAAGCTGCCGTTGATGGCAAGATTGACTCGTCCGCGCAGGCGGGCCGGGATCAGTTCGTCGATCGCCGAGTTGATGGCCGCGTACTCTCCGCCTATGCCAACGCCCGTCAGGAAACGGCACACCGCGAAGAAGACAAAACCGGTAGAGAAAGCGGTGGCCAGGGTCGCGGCCATGTACACGGCAAGCGTCACCAGGAACAACGTCTTGCGGCCCAGGCGATCGGCGAGCCGGCCGAACACCAGCGCGCCCAGGACCGCCCCGCCCACATACAGAGATCCAAGCCATCCCACCTGCGACGCATCCAGCCCCAGCCCGTCCGGGCGCTCCAGCACGCCGCCCAGCGAGCCCACCAGCGTGACTTCCAGCCCGTCCAGCACCCACGCCACCCCTAGCGCGATCRCCACCCGCCAGTGCCAGCGCGACCACGGCAGGCGGTCCAGGCGGGCTGGGATATCGCTTTCGATGAGTGGCATAGGCAGTTCCCGGCCCCTGGAGCCGTGGGTGAGCAGGATGGCAGGCACGCCGCCGATGAGTCCGCTGCGGCGTGCAACATGGATGCCGCGGACGCCACAGGCGCAGACGCGCTCGATGGCGAGAACGCACCAGCACGGCCATGCAGGCGCGGCCCCCTTTATATTCCTTCTGGCCCGGCCCTTGCGTGCATCCGGATCACCTGTGCGCGCTTCAGGCTCGAAGCCCGCCTCCATCATAGGCAGATCCCGTGCAGAGTCGCGTACATACCATTCTCGTAGTTGACGACGAACCTGGCGTAGCGGACGCCCTGGCCTGCGCGCTTGAGCAAGAAGGCTATGCCGTGGAAAGGGCGTCCGACGGGCTCAGCGCCTTTGCCCTCGCGCAACGCGTGCATCCCAGCGTGGTGGTGACCGACTGGGTCATGCCGCACGCCGACGGCGCGCTGTTGTGCCATCTGCTGCTGGGCGAGCAAGCGCTCAGTGCTACGCCTGTCGTGATCTCGACCGGCGCAAGGCCGGAACCCGCGATTGCCAATGCCACGGTGCGCTACTGCCCCAAGCCCTGCCACCCCGACGAAGTGGTGCGGCTCGTGCATGCCCTGACCGGCGATGCCGACACCCTTCGTGTGGATGACGCACCGCCTGCTTGAAATTCTTACCGCTTGCTTGCGCGCCTGCGGCCCGCGGCCGCAGGGCGCACGCCGGGTCGGCCATTGATGCGTTCGCCGCCACTCGTCAAACCCGACAGGCCTACAATGAATCATGGCCACCTCAAAGGAGCCGCCATGACAACCTATATGCTCTTCCTCGGGGCAATCGTCCTGCTCTACGCTTTCATTATTCGCGCCGGCTTTTTCCACAAATCCCTGCTCTATCCGGAACACGCCCATCCCTTCCACTACTGGTGGGACCGCATCGTCCATCACCAGAAGAAGACTGGTTAGCGCCCTCGCAACACGGAAGGCTCGCAAAGGCCTCCCCGCCCGCCACCCGGCGGGTTTTTTCATGCGCGGACAGGGCGCGAAGTCCGGCACCAACGGCGGAAGGCGGATCCAAGCGCCCCTTGCTGCTCATGCCAGCAACCCAGATGCTAAACTCGCGGCCTTCTCAATCAAGGCCCTCTCCTCCTGTTCATGCGCCTCACCCTATTCGCGTCGCTGTCGCTCTCCCTGGCATGCGCTAGCGCGCTGGCAACCCCGGCGGCCCCCACGCCGGCCCAGGTCACCGCCGCCATCCAGCAGTTCGAAGCCGAGCGTATCAAGCATCTGGAACAGACCGATCCGGCCGCCGCCGAACGCGCCCGCTCACCGGTTGTGGCCTCGCTGGTCGCCTCGATCAAGGCCCATGCGGTCAAGGGCTGCCTGCCGGCCAGCGCCGGCGAGATCGTTTGCATCGTAGGCGTCCAGGCCGGCCTGCGCGACGGCTATCGCGCACTGGCCTTTCGCGACAACCCCGAGCCGTGGGTGCTGGTGCGGCGTGAAACGCCCGACGTGAACGGGCCCGATGCCGCCCAGGCCACCGCCGCGATGCGCGAATTCGCCCGTGCGGAACTGAAGAAGAATCCGGCCGGCGAGCATGCCGCGGAACTGACTTCGATGGCCGAATCGCTGGTGGTCAAGCAACTGAACCACTGCGGCCTGAGCCGCGACAGCGGCAATCTTGGCTGCGACGCCATGATTTCGGTTGGCGGCGCACCGGAAAAGCGCGTCACCGGATTCGCTTTCGCGCTGGAACCCGCGGGTTGGCGCTTTCTGCCCCGCTCCACGGACTGAGCGCGCCGAGCCGCCAATGGCGAGGCCTTGCGGGGGCACAAGAAGTGCCCCTTAGCACACTAAGGCCAAATCAATAGTCTTTCGCGATTACCCCGACACGGGGGATCGTTCGCGCGTCGCGCGGGTGCACAATGCGGCCAGCCCGCTACATGCGGATCTGCCTATACCGCAATACCGTAATACCCGCCTTTGACCCTGACGCTTATGTTCCAGAATCCGAACGCAGATATCGCTGCAGCCCGACGCGCAAATATCTCGAACGAGGCGGGCACCGGCACGCTGCCGGCGTTGTCGGCACAGCCCGCGCAGGCGGGAGAAGCCACCGCTCAACAACTGGCGGAACGCCGGACGCGCGCGCTTGCCGATACGCTTGAAGAAGCCATCCGCAGCCGGCCGTCACGCGCCAGGGCTTCGCGCTGACATTGCGCTTCGTGCGGTGGCGGATGCCGCCGAGCGGCGGGCTTGCCGGTTTGCGCGGCCTGGTTCGCGGTAATCACGTTGCGTCGACGCTGGCCGGAAGCACAATGCCGGGCTCGGCCGATGGCACTGGGACTGCCGCCTCGTTCTCCAGTCCGTACTCTGTGGCGGTCGATGCTGCCGGCAATGTCTACGTTGCCGAGTTCGGAAGCAACACGATCCGCCTTGTCACGCCCGCGGGGGTGGTGACGACGCTGGCAGGTTCCCCGGGAGTCGCGGGTTCGGTCGATGGTCCCGGTGCCACCGCGGCCTTCAATTCACCGCTAGGTGTCGCGGTCGACGCGAACGGCAATGTGTACGTGGTGGAGTTCCCGAACAATATGATCCGCAGGGTACGGGCGGCACCGCAAGCGATGGGGCGCACTGGCGTGCACTGGTGCTCTCCCCGTCCTGCTGTGCGCCGCGCCTGCCTGCCCCGGCGCGGCACGCATCGGCAAGCGCTGGACCCGGGGCCTGCACACCTGCCTGATCGCCGCCGGCCGCCGGAATCGCTGGATTTCGCCTCTTCCGACATCTAGAGTTACCAGCATCCTTCCCCACGCCCAGGCGCCCGGATGTCAGCCGGTGGCGGTGATGAGGTGACTTATGCAGAACGGAAAAGATGCCGCCCGCGACGCAACTGCCGCCAGCCCCTGGCAAGTGCCGGACCTGACGCCGGACCGGCTGTTGCAACTCGGCATGGGCTTCTGGGCCGCCAAGACACTCCTGAGCGCGGTGGAGCTTGGCGTGTTCACGCAACTGGCAAAGGCACCGCAGGACGCGGCGGCGCTGAGCGCCGTGCTTGGCCTGCATCCGCGTGGCGCGGTGGATTTTCTCGACGCGCTGGTGGCGTTGCACGCACTCGAACGCGAAGACGGCAAGACCGGCAATCTCTACCGCAACACGCCCGACGCCGGGCTGTTCCTCGACAAGGCCAAGCCCACCTACGTGGGCGGCTTGCTGGAAATGGCCAATGCGCGGCTGTACCCAAGCTGGGCGTCGCTCACCGACTCGCTGCGCTCCGGCCGCCCGCAAAGCGAGGCAGCCGAAGAGGGAGACCTCTTCGCGGCCATCTATCGCGACGAGCAGAGCCTGCGCGGATTCCTGCAAGCCATGACCGGCGTCAGCCTGGCCGCCGCCCAGGCCATGGCGCGCAAATTCCCGTGGGCGGAATGCCAGACCTTTGTCGACATCGGCGCCGCGCAGGGCGCGCTTCCGGTGCAGATCGCACTGGCCCACCCGCACCTGCGCGGCGGCGGCTTCGACCTGCCGGCGGTCGGCCCGGTGTTCCAGGAATATGTCGCCACGCACGGCCTGCAGGACCGCCTGCGCTTTTACCCCGGCGATTTCTTCACGGACCCTTGCCCGCAAGCGGATGTACTGATCATGGGCCACATCCTCCACGACTGGGATATCGAACAGAAGCTTTACCTGCTGGAGAAGTGCTACTCGGCACTGCCGGCCGGTGGGCGCCTGATTGTCTACGACGCCATGATCGACGATGCGCGCCGGCAAAATGCCTTCGGTTTGCTGATGAGCCTGAACATGCTGATCGAAACGCCGGGCGGCTTCGATTACACCGGCGCGCAGTGCTGCGCATGGGCCCGGCAGGTGGGTTTTGCGCAGGCGCGCGTGGAGCCGCTCAGCGGGCCGGATTCCATGATGATCGCAACCCGGCAATAGCAGCGCAGCATCGCAATGCCGACACGACGGGAAGGACCTGCCATGGCTGAAATGGAAAAAGACAAGGTGGTAAGCGTGCTCAACCGGATCCTCGAAGCCGAGCTTGCCGGGGTGGTCCGCTACACCCATTACTCGCTGCTGGTGTTCGGCTTTGGCCGCATCCCGATCGTTTCCTGGCTGCGCGAGCAGGCCGACGAATCGCTGCTGCATGCGCAGCAGGCCGGGGAATGGATCACCACGCTCGGCGCCTATCCGTCGCTGGCCATCGGCAAGCTGCTCGACAGCCATACCTTCGATACCGCGGCCATGCTGCGCGAATCGCTGGAGGCGGAGAACGCCGCCCTCAAGCTGTATCGCGAGTTGCTGGCGCTGGTGGAAGACCGCTCGGTGGCGCTGGAGGAGTTCGCGCGCCAGATGATCCAGATCGAAGAACTGCATGCGGGCGAGGTAGACAAGATGCTGCGCAAGCCAGGGCAATCCGCGGCCTTCGCGCCGCCACCTGCCTGACGCATCCGCCGGCCAGCGGTGAGTCGCTGGCCGACCTGCGGTGCCTCACCGGCGTGCCGACGTCGGGCGCAGTACTTTGCCCAGACCGCCCCGCGCCAGGCGCTGCGCGGCTATCCGGCCATTGCCGGCCCGGAAGCCCTGGCCCGCTTGCCCGATACGCTCTACCGTATTCTTCCTATGCCATGAGGCCGCCTTGCGCGCGCCGTCAGGGTCGCGCGCCTGGATGGCACATGGCCTAGCGCACCACCGTACCGCTCAAGCCGTATTTCTCGGTCATGAATTTCTCGATGGGCAGGCGCGCATCGATGGGGTAGGTGCCCTTGCGGATCCGGCTTGCGGGCAACTCGGTGATACGATCTGCCACGGCCATCGCGCTTGGCGGCTTCCCGGGCGCTGCGGCGCGCTTTGGCGCCCCCGCCGGTCAGGCCTTCCCGCGCCAGCGACTACCTGGAAATCAAAGACATCTGCGCCGGCGGCCCCGGCAAGCGCGCCGCAATACCCGGCACAAGAACGGAGACAGCATGAAGACAATCGGCATGATCGGCATCGGCATGATGGGCCATGGCATCGCCACCAATATCGCAAGGCACGGCCATCCGATGGTGCTGCTGGACCATCCCGGCAACCAGCCGCTGGACAACCTGCTGGCTGCCGGCGCCACCACGGCTGCCAGCCCGGCCGCGCTGGCGCGCGCGGTGGAGGTCGTGATCCTGTGTGTCACCGGCACGCCGGAAGTGGAAGACGTGCTGTTCCGCCCGGATGGCGTGATCGCCGGCCTGCGCCCGGGCGCCGTGGTGATCGACTGCTCCACCGCGATCCCCTCCTCCACCGAGCGCATTGCCGCCGCGGTGGCTGAGGCCGGCGGGCGCTTCCTCGATGCCCCCATGACGCGCACACCAAAGGAAGCCGCCGAAGGCCGCCTCAACCTGATCGTCGGCGGCGACCGCGCGCTGTTCGACGAATGCCGGCCACTGCTGGCCTGCTTCGCCGAGAACATCGTCTACGCCGGGCCGGCCGGCTCAGGCCACCGGCTAAAGCTGCTGCACAACTATGTATCGCTGGGCTTTTCCGCGGTGCTGGCCGAAGCCGCCGCCTGTGCCGAGCGCTCCGGCGTGGACCCGGCCGTGCTGGTGGAAGTGCTCGCCAAGGGCGGCGGCGACGGCGTCATCCTGAACCGCCTGCGCCCCTACATCGAGTCGCGGGACGACTCGGGCTTCCGTTTTTCGATCGCCAATGCGCTCAAGGACATGGGCTACTACACGACCATGGCGCGGGAACTGGGCGCGGCAAGCGCAACGGCAGAGGCAGTCCGGGATACTTACGAGCGCGCCAGCCGCAGCGAGCGGGCGCAGCCCACGGTGCCGGAGCTGATATCCATCCTGGGTGATCCGGCAGGAAAATCGCACTGAACTAAGCCCTGTCCTGGCCCCGGCCGAGGCGCCAGCAAAAAAACGCTGCAGGGCGGCAATCGATGCCACCCTGCACTGTTCGGCTTCGGGCCTTCAGCGCATGCGGTCAGATGCCAAGGATCTTCTTGGCCTCGCCGAGCGACTTCATCGACTCATCATGCTTGCCGGCCTTGTGATAGGCCTCGCCGTCGGCGCGCAGCTTGGCTACCTTGGCGGCGTCTTCCGGCGATAGCGCGGGCTTGGTGGCCAGCTTGGCGTCGATCGCCTTCATCTCGTTCGGGCAATTGTGGGCCAGCGCCAGGCTGCTTGTGCCTAGCAGGACAAGCGCGGCGAGAATGGAAAGGAACTTGCGCACGTCGGTCTCCTTCACGATGCAGGGCAAGTATTCAGCATAGTTCATCGGGAGCGTCGCGCGGCAGCGCTTGTCCGCCCACGATCAGCGTCCTGCCCGGGCTGGACGCCATCCGCCGTGCAGCGTCTAGATCGCCCGCAGGTCGGGCAACAGGCGATCGCACTCCCGCTTCACCACGGCATAGCACTCGCACACGCGCTGCTCCAGCCCTGGCCGGTCAAGGACTTCGATATGCCCGTGCCGGTAGCGAATCAGGCCGGCATTCTGCAGTTTCAGCGCCGCCTCCGTCACCCCGGACCTTCGCACGCCGAGCATATTGGCGATCAGTTCCTGCGTCATCCGGAGTTCGTTGGTTGGCAAGCGGTCCATGCTCAGCAACAGCCAGCGGCAAAGCTGCTGCTCAATGGAATGATGCCGGTTGCAGACGGCGGTCTGCGCCATTTGCGTGATCAGGGCCTGCGTATAGCGCAGCAGAAGCCGCTGCATGGGGCCGGCCCGATTGAATTCTTCCTTCATCGCAACGCTGCTCAACCGATAGGCCCTACCGGCGCTTTGCACGATCGCGCGGCTTGGGGTGGTTTCGCCCCCCATGAACAGGGCGATCCCGACTATCCCTTCGTTACCGACGATGGCGATCTCGGCGGACGCGCCGTTCTCCATCACATAAAGCAGCGAGATAATCGACGTGGTTGGAAAATACACATGCTCGAGCCGGTCGCCCGACTCGTAGATAATCTGCCCCAGCGGCAAGTCGACTGGCACCAGTTGTGGCGTCAGGCGAGCCCATTCCGCTTCGGGCAGCACCGCCAACAGATGATTTGCCTTGGGATTTTCCTGCTTCTGCATGCGTCTGCCCTCTGGAATTCAGGATCTGCCTCCTGCAGGGCTTGCGACCGGCAAATTGCTGGTCAGGACCGCGCTCTGAGCCATAGTGTAAGCCAGCCGCGCGACGCCCATTCCGAAGCCCCTTCAATCCAGGGCCCGCCCGCCCGAGGGTGGAAAGAAATTCCAACACACTTGCACGTTAGCGTACCGACTTGCCCCGGGCGATCGCCTATTGTCGGGGCGGTTGTGGATTCACCAGACAGCAGGGTTCAGCGGTCAAGAGAAAGACCGGCAACCGATCATCACCACGCCGCGAAGCATACATCACACGGCCACAGGACTGATGTGCAGTGCGTGTTCTACCGCGGTCACCGTAAGCCTCCCCCTTGAGACGCACGGTAGGTAGTGGCAGTTAAGCCACTTATTGGCGAACGTTTTTTGGAGGGCTCATGCAAGCCCCACGCAATGGTCACAGTGTGATCGTCTATCCCGACATGATCGGTGGATGGTATTTCGCGGAAATCGACGGGAGAGCCGTCTATCGCTTCGGGCCACTCGAATCGCACAAGCTCCTCAGGGAGCTTGTCGGGATATTGTTTCCGGATATCCCCGTACTCGAACTCGTAGAACCGTCGTCGCTAATGGATGACAGCACCCTGATGATTCTGGGCAACGCGGAGCGAGTGGCAAAGATCACCGAAGAGCAGAAAACTGCCTGGCAGTAGACGCGGCTGYAAACTATTACAAAGGGTCAAGCAGCCGACCAGCGACGGCGGCGAAAGCAAGCTGCGCTGAAGCGTTACCACTTTTTGCCCTCGCCTTCGGGCCGAGGGCATTTTTTTCGTCATGCGCCATCGTGACTGGCGAAAACGGGCTCATCGCGCCGGGCACGCCAGGCGGCTTGCCGCCTGTTTTCGTGTCCGCCACCGTACCGACGTTGCGGCACATTGATGTCATTCTGGTTCCGTCGCGGCGCCGGCGCGCTCAACGAAGGCTGGCCGGAGTCTGGGCCTGGCCTCGGGGAGCCAAGGCAAACGCCATCATGCGCAGCCAGCTCTCTTCCCCCGGCTCCCGGCCCGAGCAACGCAACGATAGCGAGGTGACATCATGCGTAGCATCCTGTATTTCCGGCTCAGCGACATCGCTGCCGCAAGAAGCATTCAATCGAGGATGCGAGAGTTGCCCGTTTCCCCCGTGCATATCGGAGGGCCCTGGTTCATCCAGCGTGACGGCCAGCCCATGCAGGGCTTGCCTAATGCCGAGACCCGACAAACCACGTATCGCAACGAGTGTGCAATAGCAGGCGCTTTATGCGGCGCCGTGCTGGCAGTCTTTGCCACTTTGCACTTTGGCACCTCGGCCGGTACGTTCGCCAGCGCGCTGGCCTGCCTGGCTGGCGGCGCCTTTGGCGCCCTGGCCGGGTGGTGGCTGGGGGGAAAGCTTGGCGGGCACATCCAGCGAGGCAAGGTCGCCCGGCAACGCGCACAGCTTGCGCAGGGAGAAATGCTGCTGGTCGCAAGCTGCTCCAAGGGGACCAGGGATTCCGTGCGGCTCATGGTCAGTGAATTGGGCGGTGTCAGCGTTTAGGAACACGGTGCCGTCCGGACCGGTTCCGCGCCTTGTCCAGTAGCGTAGCGACGCGCGGCCCTGGACGGCGCGATGATTGCTCAGCACCAACTGCTTGCCTGATTTATGTTCCGCCACCCTTGTTGATGCCCCGGAACGGCCGCCACGGCCTGTCCGTCTGCAGCGCGTCGCGCCTGCCGGCGATCGCGGACAGATGTACACCCCCGATCGCACGGGCGATAGCCGGGAGCGCGATTACTCACTGAGGAATGGATGGATGCAATGAGGTGGTCTGACGGCGGGGCCAACCCACAGCCCTGACACGCGGATTCACTATGCAGGAGAGTGGCTGGAGCGGACAGCCCGAATCACGTTCCGGACGTGACCGGCAGACAACCCAGCAGGGGCGTTACCAGCACTTCGCGCTCGGCAGCACCGCCGCCCGCCACCCCGCATGGAAAAATATGGCCTCGCGCGGGTGCTATCATCCAGCGGCTCTACCCTTCCGCAATCGTGCCGATGACGCCCGACCCCACGCCAGAAAGACCCAAGACAACCACTGCACTCCCCGATATCCACCGCTTGCGCGCCCGTTTTGTCGCGATTTCCTGGCGCGACCTGGCCGTGTCCTTTGGTCCCGCGCTTGTATTCAGCCTGGCGGCGCTGTGGCTGGCGGTCTGGCTGGTGCAGCCGGCGCCGCCGAATACCATCTCCATCAGCGCAGGCCCCAAGGGCAGTTCCTTCCATGACGCGGCCGAGAAGTATGCAAAGATCCTTGCGCGCAATGGCATCACCTTGAATGTGCTGGCCTCCGAGGGCTCGCTGGACAATGTGCGGCGGCTGTCCGACGGCAAGCAGGCAGTCGACCTGGCACTGGTGCAGAGCGGCATCTCCAGCGAGGTGGACAAGGATGGACTGGTTTCGCTGGGCGGCGTGTTCTATGCCCCGATCTCCGTGCTGTACCGTGGCAAGGAAATGCACAAGCTGTCCGACTTCCGCAAGTCGCGCATCGCCATCGGCCGCGAAGGCAGCGGCGCCCGCGTGCTGGCCCTGGCCTTGCTCAAGGCAAACGGCATCGAGCCTGGCGGCAGCGCCAGCCTCATCGCATACGATGGCGACGACGCCGCGCAAGCGCTGGTCGACGGCGAGATCGACGTGGCCATGCTCACCGGCGATTCCGCCACGGGCCCGACCATGCGCAAGCTGTTCCGCACGCCAGGAATCCGGCTGCTGGATTTCGCGCAGGCCGATGCGTATACCCGGCGCTTCCTTTACCTGCAGAAGCTGGTGCTGCCCACCGGCGTGTTCGACCTCGGCAAGAACCTGCCGGCGCATCCCATCCGTCTGATCAGCCCGACGGTGGAACTGGTGGCGCGCGACACCCTGCACCCCGCGCTGTCCGACCTGCTGATCGAAGCCGCGCGCGAGGTCCATGGCAAAGCCGGCCTGATGCAGAATGCCGGACAGTTTCCCTCCGCGACCGCGCATGAGTTCCCGCTGAGCGACGATGCCACCCGCTACTACGCATCGGGCAAGGGCTTCCTCTACCGGCATCTCCCGTTCTGGCTGGCGAGCCTGCTTGACCGCGCCCTGGTGGTGCTGGTGCCCATTATCGTGATCCTGATTCCGGCCTTCCGGCTGGTGCCGTCGCTGTACAGCTGGCGCGTCAAATCCCGCATCTATCGCTGGTACGGCGCCTTGATAGAAATCGAGCGCGTCGCGCTGGTGAACCCCACCGACGAGGAGAAGACGGAGCTGGCCGCGCGCCTCGACCAGATCGAGGAGGCGGTGAACAAGATGAAGATGCCACTCGCCTACGCCGACCAGTTCTACGTACTGCGCGAGCATATTGTCTTCGTCCGGCGCAGGCTGACCGGATCGTAATCAAGGTTATTCACCGGCTCGATCGATTCGATCGCGACCATGAAGCGCCGAATCTGGCTGTGCCTGGCAGGGCGATTTCTGGGACGCGCATTTGGTTTAAGACATAGCATTGCTTCGTTGTCTGGCGCCTGTTGTAATTCGTTCTCGCGTCAGCCGGACATTAACAAAGTTTTACAACGAGACAGAGCGATCCAAACTATGCTCGCCACGCCAAGAGATTTACGAGGGGACATATCATGAACGCGACAACAATCGTCTCATCGCCATTGCGACTGCTTGCATTGAGCAGTGCACTCGCTCTTGCCGCCTGCGGCGGGGGCGGCGACGGCTCATCGAACAGCACCACCAGCAACAGTGCAGGCACCTTGAGTGTGTCGATGACCGATGCACCCGCCTGTGGCTTTGATCATGTCTTTGTCACGGTTGACAAAGTTCGGGTCCACACAGATCCCAACGCGGACATCAACGGCACCGGCTGGGTCGACGTCACTGTGAGCCCGGCACGGCGAATTGATCTGCTATCGCTTACAAATGGCGTACTCACCACTCTCGGTCAGACTCCGCTTCCGGCCGGCACTTACCAGCAGATCCGCCTGGTGCTCGTGGCCAATGGCGCCGGCGCGCTTGCCAATTCGGTGGTACCCACTGGCGCTGCCGAGCAAGCGCTCGACACACCCAGCGCCGTCCAGACCGGCATCAAGATCAACCGCCCCTTCACCGTGGCCCCTGATACGTTGACCGATCTGGTGCTGGACTTCGATGCTTGCAAGTCGATCGTCACACGCGGCAACAAAACCTATGGGCTCAAGCCGGTGGTTACCGCTTTACCAACGGTGGTGAGCGGCACTGTCGCCGGTGTGGTGGCCTCCGCGCCAGGCGCCCAGGTATTTGCTGAACGCAACGGCGTCGTGGTCAAGGCGACCGTGGCTGACGCCAGCGGCAATTTCACGCTGTCGCCGATCGAGCAGAGCAGTACCGCCGGCAATGTGGACGTTGTGGTTGTGCCGACCTCGGCCACCGGGCGCGGCACCGGCATCGTGCGAGGCGTGCCGGTCGTGGCACGCAGCAGCACTGTCGTCGCGACGGCTGCTGCACCGCTCAACCTGCCGGCCTCAACGTTTGGCAGAGTCTCCGGTACGATCACCCCCATCACTGCGGCGGGAACCGTCCGTGCCTTGCAGCAAACTGGCGGCGGTACCTTCGAGATTGCCGCCACCGCGGCGGCGTCGGATTCGGGGGCCTACAGCTTGTTCCTGACGCAGCCGGCATTGCCGCTGGCTGGACCTGCGGTTGGCACATACCAGACCCCGCTGCCGGCTGGGGGGATCCTGCTCACGCAGGATGGCACTGTGGCAGGCAAGTACAGTATCCAGGCTACGAGTGCCAGCGGGTCGGTCATCACTCAGCCAGTCACCGTGACCACAACAGGCGTGTCCCAGAACTTCGCATTCTGACGTGCGGGTGCCACTGCCGCGCCGACACTCAAACCCAATAAGAGAGTAGCAACAGATGAAATTCCTATTCGGAGCCGTGCTGACCGCCACGCTCATGGCCGGCTGCGCCGTCTACACACCCGGCGCGGCCGTTGTTGTCCCGGCCGGAGTGGTCGTCGACTCGGGGCCGGGTCCCGGCTTCTGCCCACCCGGGCAGGCAAAGAAAGGGCGTTGCTGAGCACGCGGCGTTTTCCTGAGCAACTTCGGACGTAGGAGAATCGCATGAACAAGATCCGCTTGTTTTCCCTGATCGCAACTTCCATCCTGGCGGCGACCTCGGTAGCCGCTCACGCGCAGCATGGCGGCGGCATGGGCGGGGCGGCTCGAGCCGGCGGTGATTTCGGTGGCCGCTCGGGCAGTCAGATCAGTAGCCGTGGCCTGATCAATAGCAATGGCCCAAATGCGGGTGACCGGGACAAGGGCCGATCGCGCGCTGAGGACCGCAGCGAAATGCGCACGGGTGACCGGCACGGAAAGGTGCATTCGAGCAGCCGCAAACATTAGCCACCGATGGCCTCCGCTGTGAGGCGGCGGCCATCGCCCAAAATGAGGTCGGCATTAGGCGCACAAGCAGACGCCGGCCTTCTTCAAAACTTCTTGTTAGCGGCTAGCCCGCGACCACCCTGCTTCAATTCGAAATGTGACGGGAGAAAGTTCCGATCCATTAGCTGCAATGGGGCGAAGAGTACCAAAGCTGATTTCAGGACGGCAAGTATCCCTAACCGTTTGCGCCGCCCTGGAGTCGCCGCTCGCCGGCAGTTAGCGCTGTGCCGATGCAAAAACCACCTTTCTGCCAAGGCGAGCCATCACCTATGCTTGGCAGAGAACCGCAGTTCCAATGTACGCCAGCTGACAGACATCCGGGGACGCGCCGGGAACGATTCATCCTTTGACCTTGGAGGAGTCGAATGAACAGCATCCTTGGGAAGTACTCTCCGATGGTGGCGATATGTCTGGGCGCTGCGCTCCCAGCGACCGGCGTGTTTGCTCAAGAAGCCTACGATATAGTCGGAACGTGGACGCTTGTCTCATCAGTTCTCGATAAGGACGGAAAGAAGATCGATCAGTTCGGTCCAGGGGCGAAAGGGATGATGATTCTGGATGCCCAAGGCCGGTTTATGCTAACCATCATTGGGGCGGATCTGCCAAAATTTGCCTCCGGTAATCGCGCTGCTGGTTCGCTAGAGGAAAACAAGGCGGTAATCGGCAAGAGCGTTGCCCTCTTCGGCACCTACGCCTTAAATCCGGAAGGCAAGAGCCTCACTCTCAATATCGATAAATCGACCTTTCCAAACTGGGACGCAACCGAACAGAAGCGCTCCGTGGTCGCGCTCAGCCGAGACGATCTTCAATACATGACTGCGCAAGCGTCCGGGGGCGGCTCCGCGACGGTAACCTGGAAGCGCGCAAGATAGACGGGCGTAATGGCGAATGCCAAGGATCGGCTCCGATCGACCTGGATTGGGGAGCTAAAAGGAGCGACCGTTCAAGGCAGATTCTGTCCGCACGGACTTCCCTCAAGAGTCAATATCGGGACAATCCGATCTGCGGCGTTTGCGCATGCAAGCGCCGAGATGGCGGTGACAAAGCGATATCGTCTTCATCACGCCATCTCGGGCGATCGCTTCGGCAACGTGACAATGCCTCTGTCAGGGCACCAGGACGGTGGACCCTACTGTCTTGCGGGACTCGAGCGCCCGGTGCGCGTCGGCGGCATCGGCCAGGGCAAAGGTCTGCTGGGGTTCGCTCACGATGCGGCCGGCCAGCACGTGGTCGAACAATTCCCTGGCCATGTCCAGCATGTGTGCGCGCGGCTGGATATAGTGCATCATGGCGGGCCGCGTGAACCAGATCGATCCCTTCGCGGCCAGCATCTGGGAGTCGACAATCACGGCTCCCGACGAGGTGCCGTTGCTGATCAGCGAGCCCCGCGGCTGCAGGCAGTCCAGTGAGGCTTCCAGCGTGTCCTTGCCCACCGAGTCATAGACCACCGGAACACCCTTGCCGTCGGTGATCTCCTTGACGCGCTGCACGATGTTCTCGCGCGAGGTCACGACGGTGTGCGCACAGCCGTTGGCCTTGGCGATCGCGGCTTTCTCGTCGGTACTCACGGTTCCGATCATGGTGACGCCCATCGCCCGCGCCCACTGGCATGCGATCAGCCCCACGCCACCCGCAGCCGCGTGGTAGAGGATGGTCTCGCCACCCTGGAGCGGGTAGACCTGACGGAACAGGTATTGCGCCGTCATGCCCTTCATCATCAGCGTGGCGGCGGTGCGGTCGGAGATGCCATCGGGCAGCGGGATCAGCACCGCCGCCGGCATCACGCGCACCTGGGAGTAAGCGCCCTGCGGCCCGATCAGGTAGCCGACGCGGTCACCCACGCGGATGTCCGTCACGCCGGAACCCACGGCCTCGACCACACCGACCGCGTCGGAGCCCAGCCCGTTGGGCAGCGCCAGCGGGTAGCGGCCGGTGCGGAAATAGATATCGATGAAGTTCAGCGCGATGTAGCTGTGGCGCACGCGGGCCTCGCCGGGGCCGGGCTCGCCGACCTCGACGTCCTCGAACTTCAGCACTTCCGGGCCGCCGGTTTCATAGAAGCGAATGGCTTTTGACATGTTTGTATTCCTGTGTATGTTCCGAGGGGTCCCACGCGGCCGACTCAGTTGGTCGCTGACAGTCAGGCGATGGGTTCGTGGCCAGGCCAGGCACTGAATGCATCAACGCGCCGGGGCATGGCCAAGCCCGATCGCTCACTGGTTGAACTTGATGTTGTACGCCTTGACGATCTGCGCGTTGCGCTCGTACTCGGCATGCGTCATTCTGGCCAGCGCTTCGGGGTTTTCGCTGACCATCGGAGAGAAGCTGAGCCCCATCAGCTTCTCGCGTACTTTTGGCGTCGAGGCTACCTTGGTGACCACGGCATTGATCCTGTTCACGATGTCGTCGGGCACCTTGGACGATACGATGACGCCCACCCAGTTCGAGAAATCGATGATCTCGGGGAAGCCCTGCTCCGCCATCGTTGGCACATCGGGCAGTTGCGCCAGCCGCATCGTGGTCCCGACACCGAAGGCCTTGAGCTTGCCTGCCTTGATCAGGGGCAGCGAGGTCACGGCACCGTCGAACATGATGTCGACCTGGCCGCCCATCACGTTCTGCAGCGCGGGTGGCGAGCCCGGGAAGGGCACGTGCTGCAGGTCCAGCCCGGACTTGCTGGCGAAGATGGCGCCTGCGTAGTGCGAGCTGGTTCCCGCGGTGTAGGACGCATAGCTTCCCTGGCCACCCTTGGCGGTCTTGAGGTAGCCGATCAACCCTTTCAGGTCCTTGGCCGGCACCGTCGGCGTTGCCACCAGGACCATGGCGGAGCGGGCCACCATCGTCACCGGCTTCACGTCCTTGACCGGATCGAAACCCGTCTTCATCACCAGCGGAATTTCGGTCAGGATGTTGCTTGCAATGACCATGATCGTCTGGCCATCCGGTGGCGCGAGATTCAGTCCCTGCACACCGATGGCGCCACCGGCGCCCGGCTTGTTGTCGACGATCACCGGTTGGCCGATCTCGGTCGAGATGGCCTCGGACAGCACCCGCGCCACGACGTCCATCGTGCCGCCGGCGGGCGCCGGCACCACGACCCTGACCGGCTTTTGCGACCATGCGTTTGCCGCCAGAGGCGCCGCGCACAGGGCGATGGCGACCCCGAGAAGCGTCGCGCGCTGGCGGTACCTGGTTGCTTGCTTCATCCTTGTCTCCTCGTTGTAGTTGTAGTTGTAGTTGTAGTTGTAGTTGTAGTTGTAGTTGTTGTCGTTGTCGTTGTTGGCCAGGGCGTGGCGACGCTCAGGCGATCTTGCGCAGGTGGCCCTGCTGGCGACCGATGCGGTTTGGCGCGAAGCCGTTGGCCGCCAGGGACTCCTCCACGGTGTCGTAGAACACGCCGATCTTGGAAATCTCGCGCGCCTGCTGCGCAGTGGCGATCGGACGGCCGAACTCGCGTGAAATGCGCACCAGTTGCTCGATCTGCTGGACCGTGCTGAACTTCCTGGTGCGCTGCTGGTTCCAGAGGTTGTCCTCGATGCCGCAGCGCACATGCAGGCCCATGGCGATGCCCATCATGTTGATCGGCAGCACGTTGAGCACGGAGCTTTCCACCGTCAGCACGGCGCCATCGGGCACGGCGCGCACAATGTTGGCCATGTTGTAGATGTTGGGCGCGTCCATGCCGCCGCTGATAGCCACCCAGTTCATGACCAGCGGGCCTTTGTAGATGCCCCTGCGCATCAGGCGCTCGACCGACTCGAAGCTGTTGATGTTGTAGCACTGGAAAGCGCTTTGGATGCCGGCGGCCGACAGGCGGCGGATGTGCTCCTCGACCCAGCCAGGCTGCGAGGGCACCGTCATTTCCTTGTACGCCTGAAAGGTGGCCGGATCTTCCATCGACGTGCCGCGCAGGTCTTCGTAATCGAAGTGCTCCAGCACATTCATCTGCGAGGTGTTCACGGTCACCGTGACCTGGTCGGGCTTGGGATCGAGATCGGCGAGCATGTGGCGCGTATCGTCGGATAGCCACTTGGCGGCGGCGCCATCGGTCTCCGGCGCGAAGGAGATCGAACCACCCACCTGGATGATCATCTCGGGCACGGCCTTGCGCACGCCGGCGACCAGCTCGTTGAATTTGGACAGCCGCTTGGAGCCGCGGCCGTCGAGTTCGCGCACGTGCAGGTGCAGCACCGTGGCGCCCGCGTTGTAGCAGTCCACCGCCTTCTGGATCTGCGCCTCCATCGTCACCGGGATGTCCTCGGGAAAATCAGAAGGGACATAGGACGGCGCGTAGGGTGCTGCCGTGATGATGAGCGGCTGCTGGTTTTCGGGGAACAGGTGTCCGTCGAGAAAGTTCATGGCGTGTCTCCTGGGTGGGAAAGGAAGAAAGGCGATAGGGTTGGCGGGAGTGAGAGTCAGAACACCTTGTCGCCGACGATGCCGGCGCGCTCCATCTTGCGATGGCAGGGCGGGTAGTCCATCACGGCGTAGTGCTGCGTCGAGCGGTTGTCCCAGATGGCGATGCTGTTCGGCTTCCAGCGCCAGCGCACCTGGTACTCGGGGATCAAGGCCTGGCCGATCAGGTACTGCAGCAGCGCCGATCCGCCTTGCGTGAAGTCCTGGCCGTAGCGCACGTTGGCCGACGTGTGGAAGTTCGAGAAATGGGTGGCGAAGCCGTTGACGAACAGCACCTTCTCGCCGGTCTCGGGATGGGTGCGCACCACGGGATGTTCGGCATCCGGGTACTGGGCCTTGAGTGCCAGGCGCTTCTCGATCGGCATGGCCGCACCGAACGTGGCTTCGATGCTGTGCCGCGCACGCAGGCCAGCGATCTGGATCTTGACCTGCTCGGGCAGCTTGTCGTAGGCCAGCGCCATATTGGCCCACATGGTGTCTCCGCCCACCGGCGGGCATTCCACGCAGCGCAGCACGCAGCCCATTGGCGGCGACTCGCGCCACGTGGCGTCGCAGTGCCAGCCGTTCTCGTAGCGGTCGTTGGGGGCGTCCGGCGACTTGTAGATGCGCACCAGGCCCGGGTGATCCGGGTCGCTGCCGGCCACGGGGTGGTCCTCGAGTTCGCCGAAGCGGCGCGCGAAGCCCACATGCTCATCGCGCGTGATGTCCTGGTCGCGCAGGAACAGCACCTTGTGCCTGAGCAGCGCGGCCCTGATCTCGGCGAACAGGCCATCGTCGTGCACGGCGTCTGCCAGGTTCACGTTTACGAGCTCGGCACCTATGGCGCATGTCAACGGTTCGATATGCATGGCTTGTCTCCTTGTTTTCTTGTTCAGATCACCAGGACGAACGATCCCGTGGTCTTGCGGGACTCGAGGTCGCGGTGAGCATGGCCGCTACATGCGGCGCGTAGCACTGGTCGGGCCGCTCTTGCGTTGAGAGCTGCCGCTGATGCTTGCCTGGTCAGCGGTACAACGTGGACTCGGCGCTGTTCGAGAGACGCCCGGCGTCAAGCCGCTCGATCAACTGCGTGGCCATCGGCCAGGGGCCATAGCCAGATGCCGGGTTCAGATGACCGACCTCGCCCAGGTCCACCGTGTCACTGCCCCAGGCCCGCGCGAGTTCGATCACCCTCGGCAGTTCGCCCAGCGGATCGTTCTGGCTGGTAGCAACCAGGCTGGGAAACGGAAGCCGCTGGCGTGGGACCGGGAGCCAGCCACTAGCGTGGATCGCGGACAATGTCGGGTAGCCTTCCGGCATGGGGCGCTCAAAGTCAGGCGGACACGCCAGCAATGCGCCCTGGATGCGTGCCGCGTGTGCGGTTGTCAGGGCCCAGTGGGCAAGCATGATGCAGCCCCCGCTGTGGGCGACCAGCAGTACAGGACCGCCAATGTCTGCCACCGCCTGCTCAATGGCCGCGACACGGCGAGAGCAGTCCAGGTTTTCGCGCCCCATTGGCGGCACTGTGCGGGCATTGGGCAGTCGCTCGGCCAGCAATGTCTGCCAATGCCCGGCAACCTGGTCACGCAGGCCGGGGACGATAAGCACAGTGGATGTTGTCATGATCGAATTCGATTTGAGGTGATGCTGCGACTCGGGTCTGTCAACAGCTGGCTTTTGCGCATGAGGTCCGGCGTAAAGACTGAAGCCACGCTGCGCTCCATTGACCCCGCCCCGCCGGGCATCGGGGATCAGATGCACATCAGAAGACTATCGCTGCAAGATCGAATGTGATGTATTATTTGGGACATTCAATATCTAAATTGGGACATCCCCATGCCCAGTTACACGCCCTTGATCCGAAGCGCCAGTCTTACCGGCTACACGGAACTGGCGCGCCACCATGGACTCAACCCTGAGGCGATGCTGCGCAAGGTGGGGTTGAGTCCCCGGAGCCTTCTCGACCCCGATATGCCGGTCAGTACCATGGCGGTACGCCAGCTGCTTGAGGACAGTGCTTTGATGGCAGGCGTGGAAGACTTCGGCTTGCAACTGGCCATGGACCGGCGGCTGGCCAACCTGGGCCCGATCAGTTTCGTGATGCGCGAAGCGCCGAATGCCCGGCAGGCGCTGGACAACCTGTGTCGCTATATGCGCCTGATCAATGCGTCGCTGTTGACTCGCATCGAAGACTTCGGCGACGCCGTATTGATTCGCGAAGAGATCCTGGCCACCGGCAAGCACCCGGTGCGGCAGTCCATTGAAATGGCCGTGGGCGTGCTATACCGCACGATCCAGGAACTATTGGGGCCAGCCTGGCGGCCCCGAAGCGTCTGTTTCGAGCATCGTCAACCGCACGGTGCCACGTGTCACAAAGCGTTGTTCGGCGCGGCGGTTGAGTTCAATGCAAGTTTCAATGGCATCGTCTGTGCCGCAAAGGACCTCGCCGCGCCCATGCCGGCCAATGACTACCGCATGACGCCATATGTCCGTCGCTTTCTCGATCAGGCCCTGTCTGGATCCGATGAAAGTGCGACGCACACCGTACGGCAGGTCGTGGTTGCCATGTTGCCCGGGGGCAGGTGTACATCGGACCAGGTGGCAAAGCACCTTGGCGTGGATCGCCGGACTTTGCATCGCCATCTCGCCGCGGAAGGCACGGGCTTTTTGTCGCTGCTCCAGTCGGTCCGGTCTGAACTCGCCGCCCGCCAGATCCTCGACAGCGATCGTTCCCTCGCCGAACTCGCCGATCTGCTCGGCTTCTCGAGTCCCAGCGCTTTCGCTTTCTGGTTCAGGAAACATTTTGGCATGACGGTTTCGAGCTGGAAGCAAACTTCACAGGCTGCCGCAAATGCACCGCCGCAACGTGGCTGATCTGTGTCCCCTCACTGCCATCTCCGCACCGAGGCAATTGACGGCGCAGAGAGTCGATGAGAAAAAGCGCCGATCCGCCTTGGATGGCCACTCGATACGCATCACCGCCGCGGCATCGTTGCCGGATACAATTCGGCAGCGCCTGACCTGTCCAATACCGACCTGACCCCAATCCATGCCTAACCCCACCCGGGCCTTCCTCCTCGGCCCGCTACTGAAAGGCGTTTCACGTTCTTTCTACCTGACGCTGCGCGTGCTGCCCGCCGGGATGCGCGATCCCGTTGGCCTGGCGTATCTGCTGGCCCGCGCCGCGGACACGATCGCCGACACTTCGCTCATTCCGCCGCGGCAACGGCTGGATCTGCTCCTGTCGCTGCGCGATCAGGTCAACGGCGCCGCGGACGACGGGACGTTCCTGCGACGCATGGCGGTGGAAGTCGCGGGGCAGCAGACGCAGTCCGACGAGAAGGTCCTGCTCGAGTCGCTGGGGCCCGCGCTGTCGATATTGTCCCAGTTGAGCGAGTCCGACCGGGCGGCGGTACGCGAGATCGTGACGACCCTGACGACGGGCATGGAGTTTGATCTCCGTACCTTCCCCGACGAATGCTCCGGGCAGATCGTCGCGCTTCGCGAACCGGAAGAGCTTGACCGGTACACCTACCTGGTTGCGGGATGCGTGGGGGAATTCTGGACCAAGATGACCTATGCGCACATGCCGGGAACACTCAAGGGTAGCCCGGAGACCATGCTGCACCGTGGCGTGCGCTTCGGAAAGGCACTGCAGTTGACGAACGTCCTGCGTGACTGCGGCAAGGACCTGCGCATTGGCCGCTGCTATCTGCCAGCCACGATGCTGGACCGGTTTGGATTGACGCCGCAAGATCTCTTGCTGCCGGCCAACGCCCTGCGCGCCCAACCGCTGCTGTTCGAGCTGATCCGCGAAACGCTGGATCACTTCCGGGAGGCGGTTGAATACACGCTCGCCATCCCGGCGTTCTCCATCCGGTTGCGGCTGGCGTGCCTGTGGCCGGTCCTCATCGGCCTGGAAACCCTGCTGCTGCTCGTCAACAACGACGATTGGCTCGACCCCGGAAAAGTCTCCAAGGTACGACGCAACAAGGTGTACCAGATCGTGGCGGCATCGGTGCCGCTGGTGGTCTCCGACAAACTGCTGCGTTCCTGGGTTGACGGGCTGACCGGAAAGATCGAAGCCCGGCTGGGTAGCTGACGGAACGCCGCCTCACCGGGCGACGTCCTCGCTGCCCGACGCGCTCAGGCTGCCGTCCGCGGCGGTTGCGGCCAGGGCCGCTGCGCGGGACGCATCTCCTCCCAGGCCCTGGCCATCTGCAGGACGCCCAGATCGTCGAAACGCCGTCCGGCAATCTGCAGGCCGATGGGCATGCCCTCCGCCGCGTACCCGCAATTGACGGATGCCGCGGGCTGCTCGGAGAAGTTGTAGACGATCGTGAAGCTTGCCTGGTGAATCGGCTCGACGCCCTCGTATTCCACATGCGTCTGTTCCGCGCCAAACGCAGGCTGCGGGAAAACGGGCGAGAACACATAGTCGAAATCGCGCGTGGCGGCCACGGTCGCCGCGCGCAGCGCCAGGCCTTGGGCGTGCGCCTTGTATAGCTGCTCGGCGCTGACCTCCTGGCTCTTTTGCACCGCCCACTGGATAGCTGGCGACGCCTTTCCGCGCCGCGCTTCGGGCAGCGCGGAAAGGTCCATGCGTGTGCGCATGGCCCAGAAGCGGCTGATACCTTCGAGCATGCCCGGCTCGATCCACGGCCGGATCGGTTCGACGACCGCGCCGGCCGCTTCGAATGCCCTGGCCGCCCTCTCCACCGCTTCGCGCACATCCGGATCGAGCGGGATGCCGCAGTCGAGCTCAAGCCACAAGCCGATGCGCAGGCCCTTGAGGCTGCGATCCAGCCGGTTCCACTCGATAGCCTGGTAGGGCAAGCTCATATGGTCGCGCGCATCGGGCTGCGACAGCACGCGCATCATGAGCGCGGCATCCGCCACGGTGCGCGTCATCGGACCGGCGGCGCGCGCCGCATAAGGCGGATCGATCGGAATGCGGCCAAGGCTCGGCTTGAGCCCGAAGATGCCGCAGAAACCGGCCGGCCCGCGCACCGAGCCACCGATGTCCGTGCCGACATGCAGGGGACCATAGCCGGCCGCCGCTGCCGCGCCCGCGCCCGAACTGGAGCCGCCCGTATTCCGGCTGAGGTCCCATGGATTGCGCGTCAGCGGGTGAAAGCTGGACATGGCCGCGCCAAGCATGCCGAGGTCCGGCATCGTGGTCTTGCAGAGGAACACAGCCCCGGCTTCACGCAAGCGCGCCGCCGGGGGCGCATCCTTCGCGGCCGGGACCAGCTCGGTCGCGGCGCAGCCCAGCGGGACGGGCACCCCTTGCGTGGCGATGTTCTCCTTGATCGTCACCGGCACGCCGTCCAGCGCCCCTTGCGGCGCGCCGCGCTGCCAGCGCGCCTCGGACTCGCGTGCCATCGCCAGCGCGCGCTGCGTGTCGAGGGCATAGGCCGCATGGATATGCGGCTCCCATGCTTCCATTTGCGACAGCACGGCCTGGGTCACCTCCACTGGCGATAACGCCTTGCGGGCATAGAGGTCGAGCAGCGTCGTGGCGCTCAGCGCATTAAGGGCGGTTGTCTCGTTTGTCTCGTTGATTGTCATTGGGTCATCCATCGGTGAAGGTGCATCAGTGCATCAGCCAGCACCGGATTCGCAACCCCGGCACGGGAAACCAAGAATCTATGCGGCCCGCTTGGGCTTGACCCTGGCCGCGCCTTCATGGCCGGCGTCCCTCGCACGGTGCTCGAGCGTATCGGTCAGCTTGTCGATGCAGCGATTGAACGTCTTGAGCTCCGCCTCGGTCAGCGTGGCCAGCAATGCCTTCTCCAGCGTATTGCCGCGCTCGTAGGTTCGCTTCACCATGCTCTCGCCCTCCGCGCTCAGGAACAGATTGATCTGCCGGGCATCGAGTTCGCCGATCTGCCGGCTCAGCAGCCCTTGCCGCACCAGCGCGCTGACCAGCTTCGACACCTGTGTCTTTTCGAGCAAGGTGAGTTCGATGAGCCGGCTCAGGGTCAGCCCCGGCTCCAGCGCAACCAGGCGAAGCACGCGCAGGTCCCGCACCGTGACGCCGAACTCGTTTTCGTAGAACTGCGAACCCGCCGCCTTGCTCAGCTCGCTCAGCCGATCGAGCCGGAACGACAGGTATTCGAGGATGGGGTGGTCGGAGGATGGCATGGCAGGCTTCGGAGAATTAGTCGATATCGACAACAGATTCTCGTTGCAATAGTTGCTTCGTGCAACTAAGCAAAAATACCTAGGCCTTTGCCTTGACGCGACAAGGGGTCGCCTTTCACCTCTCGCCTCTCGCCTTTCGACGCGAAGCACCAAAGCAAAAGGCCTGCACGAATGCAGGCCTTTTGCTTTCTATCTTGGTGCCCAGGAGAGGACTCGAACCTCCACAGTGTTGCCACCGCTAGGACCTGAACCTAGTGCGTCTACCAATTTCGCCACCTGGGCTAGGTGAGGAGGCGCATTTTACCTAACGGATCGGAATTTGCAAGTGCTCCGCATAGCGAACCGGAAGAAAAACATCGCCTTGCCCCGAAGCGCATCGTGCAACTGCTGCCATCAACGGGACGATCAGCAAAATCCCTCCCGGCCCTGGGCCGGAAGGGAGCGGTCAGGGATAGCGCAGGTACAACCCGCCCCGACCGGAGGCAGCGGAACTTCCTTAAGCCTGCGCAGCCGCCAGCGCCGCGTTCAGCGTCTTGCTCGGGCGCATCACGGCATCCAGCTTCGCGAAGTCGGGCTTGTAGTAACCGCCGATGTCCGCTTCCTTGCCTTGCACGGCCGACAGTTCCGCCACGATGGCCTGCTCGTTGTCGGTCAGTTGCTTGGCCAGCGGCGCGAACTGCGCGGCCAGGGCTGCATCTTCGGTTTGCGCCGCGAGTTGCTGGGCCCAGTACATGGCCAGGTAGAACTGGCTGCCGCGGTTGTCCAGTTGCCCGGTCTTGGGCGACGGGTTCTTGTTGTTCTCCAGCAGCTGGCCGGTGGCGGCATCCAGCGTCTTGGCCAGGATCTTGGCCTTGGCGTTGCTGGTCTTGATGCCCAGGTCTTCAAGCGACACGGCCAGCGCCAGGAATTCACCCAGCGAGTCCCAGCGCAGGTGGTTTTCTTCCACCAGTTGCTTGACGTGCTTGGGCGCCGAGCCGCCCGCACCGGTTTCGTACATGCCGCCACCGGCCATCAGCGGGACGATGGAGAGCATCTTGGCGCTGGTGCCCAGTTCCATGATGGGGAACAGGTCGGTCAGGTAGTCGCGCAGGATGTTGCCGGTGACCGAGATGGTGTCCAGGCCGCGGATGACGCGTTCCAGCGTGTAGCGCATGGCGCGCACCTGCGACATGATCTGGATGTCCAGGCCGGTGGTGTCGTGATCCTTCAGGTAGGTCTCGACCTTCTTGATCATCTCGGCTTCGTGCGGACGGTACGGGTCCAGCCAGAAGATCGCCGGCATGCCGGAGTTGCGGGCGCGGGTAACGGCCAGCTTGACCCAGTCGCGGATCGGCGCGTCCTTGACCTGGCACATGCGCCAGATGTCGCCCTCTTCCACGTTCTGCACCAGCAGCACTTCGCCCGTGGCGATGTCCACGATGCGGGCTTCGCCGGCTTCGGGCACTTCAAAGGTCTTGTCGTGCGAGCCGTATTCCTCGGCCTGCTGGGCCATCAGGCCGACGTTGGGCACGGTGCCCATGGTRACCGGGTCGAAGTTGCCGTTGGTCTTGCAGAAATTGATGATTTCCTGGTAGATGCGGGCGAACGTGCTTTCCGGGATCACAGCCTTGGTGTCCTTCGGGCGGCCGTCGGCGCCCCACATCTTGCCGCCGATACGGATCATGGCCGGCATCGAGGCGTCCACGATCACGTCATTGGGGGCGTGCAGGTTGGAGATGCCCTTGGCCGAATCCACCATCGCCAGTTCCGGGCGATGCTCGTGGCAGGCGTGCATGTCGCGGATGATTTCCTCGCGCTTGGAGCTGGGCAGGCTTTCCAGCTTGTCGTACAGGTTGACCAGGCCGTTGTTGACGTTCACGCCCAGTTCGTCGAACAGCGCGCCGTGCTTGGCAAAGGCTTCCTTGTAGAAGATCTTCACGGCGTGGCCGAACACGATGGGGTGCGAGACCTTCATCATCGTGGCCTTCACGTGCAGCGACAGCATGACGCCGGTCTTGCGCGCGTCTTCCATCTGCTCTTCGTAGAAGTCGCACAGCGCCTTCTTGCTCATGAACATGCTGTCGATGATCTCGCCGTCCAGCAGCGAAACCTTGGGCTTCAGCACGATGGTCTTGCCGCTCTTGGTGACCAGCTCCATCTTCACGTCGCGGGCGCGGTCCAGGGTCATGGACTTTTCACCGTGGTAGAAGTCGCCGTGCTTCATGTGCGCCACGTGGGTACGCGAAGCCATGCTCCACTCGCCCATGCTGTGCGGGTTCTTGCGGGCGTAATTCTTCACGGCGGCCGGTGCGCGGCGATCCGAGTTGCCTTCGCGCAGCACGGGGTTCACGGCGCTTCCCAGGCACTTGGAGTAGCGCTGGCGGATGGCCTTCTCGGCATCGGTCTTCGGGTCTTCCGGGAAGTCAGGCACGTTGTAGCCCTTGGCCTGGAGTTCCTTGATGGCGCCGACCAGCTGGTGCACCGAAGCACTGATGTTGGGCAGCTTGATGATGTTGGTGTCCGGCAGCAGGGTCAGGCGGCCCAGTTCAGCCAGGTTGTCCGGGACGCGCTGCGCTTCGGTCAGGAATTCCGGGAATTCGCCCAGGATACGGCCCGCCACCGAAATATCGCTGGTGGTGACGTCGATCCCGGCCGGCGCGGTAAAGGTGCGGATGATCGGCAGGAAGGCGCTGGTCGCCAGCAGCGGCGCCTCGTCGGTCAGCGTGTAGATGATGGTGGGTTGCTGGGTACTCATTGCTTCTCTCAGGGTCAAGAAATGGGTTGGAGAACGCCACCGGCTGGGTCGCAGCCCGGCAGTAACGTCGAATTTTGCCTGATTTTGCTTCAGGGGGCTCAAACACGGGATGGCTTTTTGCATTATGAAATGCACAAAACACGCTTTGCCTGCCCGGCTGGTATCCCGCTACGGCCTATCCCGGCTGCCTTGCGCGCCGCCAGGGGACTCGCCATCGGCCTTCGGCCAGCCAGCCCCCTCCTGCGCCGCCTCCACGAAGGCGCGATGCCCGCAAGCCACCGCCCCGGGAATACCCGCATAGGAAAAATCGGGCCGCTGACCAATTATGATAATTATGATCATAAATAGAGTCAGCAATGCCTCACGCCCCCAAGCCCGGGTTATCCGGCAGCAAGCGCGTAAAGCGCGTCGATCAGGTAGTCAACGGTATCAAGCGCTGGATTGTCCAGACGCACCAGAAAGTGGGCGGCAAGTTGCCGCAGGAGGCGGCGCTGATCGAGCAGATGGGCGTCGGCCGCGGAACGGTGCGCGAAGCGCTGACCGCCTTGCAGGTGCAGGGCCTGGTCACCGTCACTACCGGGCCCAACGGAGGCGCCACGCTGACGCAGCCCTCCTACGTCCAGTGCCTGGAGGCTGTCTCCAACTTCCTCTACTTCCAGCCGGTCGATATCGCGACGCTATATGCCTTGCGCCGCGCGGTTGAGCCCGAACTGGCAGCCAATGTGGCATTGCGCCTGACCGAGGCCGACCTGGCCGATCTCGATGCGCTGATCGGCCTGAGCCATCCGGCGCATGGCGGCAGCGAGGACTGGAACGAGCGCCGCGAAGCGGATCTGCTCTTTCACGACCGGCTCGCCGATGCCTGCAGCAGCCCCATGCTGGCGCTGTTCTGCCGCCTGCTCAACGACATCATTCGCCGCGTGATCGTGGTACGCAACGCACAAGAGAGTTTCGACCGCTTCGACGACGAGATCGTCCACAGCCACACGGCCCTGATGGATGCATTCCGCGCGCGCGACGCCGACCGTGCCCGGGCACTCATGCAAGAGCATATGGCGCACGCCGAAGCCCTGGCCCTCGAAGCCGAGTCGCGGGTCGACCGGAGCAGCCTGCTGATCAGTCCGGGCGACTGACCTTGGCCGCGTGGGTCTCGCCCGCCGGCACCGCCCCCTCCCCGCCATACTCCCATCAGCCGTCGGCCAATGGGGGCGGGATCGTTTTTGCTCTAATTTTTGGAGTCCCACGTGAAACCCCATGAAACGCTGTGGCGCTGGAGCGCCGTCGACATTGCCGCCGCGGTACGGCGGCGCGAGATATCCTGCCGCGAGGCCACGGCCAGCGCACTCGCTCGCATCGAACAGCTCAACCCGAGCCTCAACGCCCTGGCTGAAGTGCTGGCCGAGCAGGCCCTGGCCAGCGCCGATGCGGCCGACCAGATGACCGCGAGCGGAGCGCAACTCGGGCCGCTTCACGGCGTGCCCGTCACGATCAAGATCAATGTGGACCAGGCGGGCCATGCCACTACCAACGGCGTCATCCCGTTGCGGGAGAATATCGCGCGCGAAGACGCCCCGGTGGTTGCCAACTGGCGCAATGCCGGCGCCATCATCGTCGGGCGCAGCAACACGGCCACCTACTCGTCGCGCTGGTTCACCGACAACGGTCTGCACGGGCGCACGCTGAATCCCTGGAACCCGGATATCACGCCTGGTGGGTCCAGCGGTGGCGCCGCTGCCGCGGTGGCCTGCGGCATGGGCGCACTGGCACATGGCAATGACATCGGTGGCTCCATCCGTTATCCGGCGTATGCCTGCGGCGTGCCTGGCCTGCGGCCCACGACAGGCCGGGTACCCGCGTACAACCCCACTGCCAGCGTCGAGCGCGGCATCACACCGCAACTCATGTCGGTGCAGGGACCATTGGCACGCAACATGGCCGACCTGCGGCTTGGATATCACGCGATGGCGCGCCATGACGCGCGTGACCCCAGTTGGGTGCCGGTACCGCTGGAACTGCCGCCGCCAACGGGCCCTATCCGCGTGGCGCTGTTCAAACGCTGCCCCGGCATCCCCATCGATCCAGCAATCAGCGAAGCGTTGGACAGCGCGGCGCATTGGCTGCAGCAGGCCGGCTACGCCGTCGAGGAAGCCGCGCTGCCGGACTTTGTGGAAGCTGCCGCCCTGTGGCGCACGCTGACGACTGACGACAGCCGCCGGAATATCGTCGCGGGCGTGGAACAACATGGCGACGACGCCATGCGGCGCAGCCAGCGCAACATGCTGGCGGGCATGCCGGAGACCGACCGCGACGGCTTCCTCGATGCACTGGCCCGGCGCCAGGCACTGGGCCGCAACTGGTCGGTCTTTCTGCATGAATATCCGCTGGTGTTGATGCCGGTGTCATGGCAGCGCCCATGCCCGCAGGACGCCGATATCGGCACGCTGGAACAAACCCACGCCCTGCTTGACGCCCAAAGCCCGCTGCTAGCCACTGCCATGCTGGGCGTGCCGGGCCTCTCGGTGCCCACAGGCATGGCCGGCGGCGTACCCGTCGGCGTGCAACTGCTGGCCTGGCGCTTCCGGGAGGATCTGCTGCTGCAGGCAGGCCAGGTCATAGAAGACGCCGCGCGCTTCACCCCGTTCACCGCCCGATAACAACCCCCGCAATCAAAACAGGAGACTCCCATGAACGAACGCAACCCGACTTCCCCTGCGCGGTTTTCGCGCCGGGCCATGCTGGCCGGCACCGCCGCCGCCCTGTGCACCGGCAGCCTGATCTCGCGCGCCGCATGGGGGCAATCCGTGTCTCGCATCATCGTGCCATTCCCGGCCGGGGGACCAGCCGATTTCATGGGCCGTCTGCTGGCCGAGAAACTCAAGGAAACGCTTGGCCGGACCGTCATCGTCGACAACCGGCCCGGTGCCGGCACCCGCGTGGCGGCGGAGGTATTGAAGAACGCTCCGGCAGACGGCCATACCGTGCTRCTGGCGCCGGTCGATCCGATGTTCATCGGCCCGTTGATCTATAACAATATGCGTTTCAATCCCGCCACCGATTTCAGGGCGATCACCGACGTGGCCGGCGTTCAGTTTGGCCTGGCGGTCAATGCAAACTCTCCGGCCAGGACACTGGCCGAGTTTGTCCAGGCGGCCAGAGCCCGTCCCGCTGACCATTCGATCGGCATCAGCACGGTTGGTACCCTGCTCCACTTCCTCGCCGGGGAATTCGTGGCCCAGTCCCGTACCGGCAGCACCCTGGTGCCCTATCGCGGAGGCGGCGCCCTGGTGACGGACTTGATGGGAAACCAGATTGCGGCGGGCATGGACGCGACGACCTCGTTCATGGAGTACCACCGCGCCGGCAAGCTCCGCGTGCTGGCGGTGGCCGGCGACAAGCGCGCGGATGCCCTCCCCGACGTGCCCACCTTTGCGGAATCCGGATTTCCAAACCTGGTGACCTCGTCGCGCTACCTGCTGTACGTGCGCGCCAACACCGCGCCCGAGGTGTCCGCGCAGTGGTACCAGGCCGCGCGCAAGGTGCTGGCCATGCCCGATGTCCGCGAGAAGCTGGGCCGCACCGGTTATGACTTGCTGCCTGGCGGTACGGCTGACGAAGTCGCCAAGTATGCGAACGCGCTTGCCGCTCGCTGGACGCCGGTCATCAAGGCATCCGGCTTCAAAGGCGACTAAGTCCTGGAGACGCCAGCGCGAGCCAGGGGCACGCGCTGGCGGCTATCCGTTGCGGAAAGCGGCGGTAGCGACAAGCGTGCCTCGCAGCCGGACACGCCTTTCCGCGATCACATTGACAATGAACGTGTTCGCGGTTTCTTCCCCCCTTTCACCGACGCTTCCCCGCCCACGGCGCATCGGCATCAGCCTCCAACTTGCCGCGCTTGATCTCCCGCCTCGCAGATACCGCGCAGCCAGCGGTTGGCGGCACCGTGGCGATCAGGTCGCTCGACTGGCGCTCAAGTGCTGTGCACACCTTGCCAGCGCTGTCGCCGCAGTTGACGCCGACGCATGTCCCGGAAAACCCCTCACGCTAGTAAAAACCCGACTTTCGGTCGTCTAACGCGCAAGTAGCGCGATTAGCGCGCAAATTGCGCGAATTGAGCTTGTCCGGGGCATGGCGATCGCTTAATTTTCAGGCACCAAATACAGGAGACAACATGGCTACCACCATCGACCGTGACACACACGGCGCACGCCAGACGAAGAAGGCGACCGCGAGCGGCTGGATCGGATCGGCGCTCGAATACTATGACTTCTTCATCTATGCGACGGCCGCGTCCCTGATCTTCCCGCAGATCTTCTTCCCCTCGGGCAACCCCAAGATCGCGATCGTCGCGTCGCTGGCAACTTACGGCGTCGGCTACATCGCACGGCCAATCGGCGCATTCTTCCTGGGCCACTGGGGCGACACCCACGGGCGCAAGACCGTGCTGGTCCTGTGCATGTTCCTGATGGGTTTCTCGACGATGGCGGTCGGCCTGCTGCCGACGTATCAGCAGGTCGGCATGCTTGCCCCTGTGCTGCTGGTCGTCCTTCGCCTCATCCAGGGTTTCGCGGTGGCCGGCGAGATTTCCGGCGCCAGTTCGATGATTCTCGAGCACGCCCCGTTCGGCCGACGCGGCTACTACGCCAGTTTCACGCTCCAGGGCGTGCAGGCCGGCCAGATCCTCGCCGCCGCGGTATTCCTGCCGCTGGCGTACTACATGCCCGCCGATGCCTTCAACGCATGGGGCTGGCGCATTCCCTTCCTGCTGAGCGCCTTCGTGCTTGTCGCCGGCTTTATCATCCGCCGCGAAGTCAATGAAACGCCTGCATTTGCCCAGGAAGCGAAGGGCAGCGCCGTGCCTCGCTCGCCGATCATCGAAGCCTTCAAATACAGCTGGAAGGACATGATCCGGGTGGTATGCGTTGCCCTGATGAACGTCATCCCGGTGGTCGCCACGGTGTTCGGCGCGGCTTACGCGGTGCAACCGGCTTATGGCATTGGCTTTGAAAAGAGCCTTTATCTGTGGATTCCGGTCGCGGGCAATATCCTCGCCGTGCTGGTCATTCCGTTTGTCGGCAACCTGTCCGACAAGATCGGCCGCCGGCCGCCGATCATCGTCGGAGCGCTGGGCTCGGGGCTGCTCTCGTTCGCTTACCTTTACGCCATCAGCATCCATAACGTGCCGCTGGCGATCGTCTCGTCGCTGCTGATGTGGGGCGTGGTCTACCAAGGCTATAACGCGGTGTTCCCGAGCTTCTACCCGGAGCTGTTCCCGACGCGCTCCCGCGTCTCGGCCATGGCTATTGCCCAAAACGCCGGCACCGCCATCACCGCCCTGCTTCCGGCGCTATTCGCCATGGCAGCGCCTCCGGGATCGGCCAATATCCCGCTCACCGTTGGCGCGATCACCCTGACCGTCACGATCATCGCGGCAATCGCCGCATGGAGCGCACGGGAAACCCATCGCATCCGCATGAGCGACCTCGGCGAGCCCGGCGCGGTCCCCATGGACAAGCGGGACTATGACCGCTTGCGGGAAGAGGCCATGGGCGAAGCGAAAGTGATCAAGGCACTCGCCTGAGGCAGCCTGCGACCCGCACTGCGGCGACTTATCAAGATGGATTAAAAGATATCAATAGATATTTATTGATATCAATAAATATCAAAAGCCAACCGGAGGAGTATCAATATGAAAAAAGCCGCCGCCCTGCTTATCCTGGGGAGCGCAGCATGGCCAGCATTCGCGCAGCAATCCGGCGTCATCCTGTATGGCCTGATCGACACCACGATTCGTTTCTCCACCCACGAGAACGCTGCCGGCAACAGCAAATGGCAAATGACCGACGGCGAACTGACCGGCAGCCGCTGGGGCCTGCGCGGCACCGAAGACCTGGGCAACAACCTGAAGGCCTTCTTCATCCTGGAGTCGGGCTTTAACCCCGATACCGGCATCAGCCAGCAAGGCGGCCGCCTCTTCGGACGCACAGCCGTGGTGGGACTGGATGGCGATTACGGCAAGCTCGCGCTGGGGCGGCAGTACACCCTCGCGCACGAGATCCTGTCCTCCTACGAGGCCATGGCCTTCGCCAACAACTCCATCGTCGGGTACCAGGGCGGCAATTACACCGGCCTGCGCTACGACAACACCATCAAGTACATCAAGTCCTTCGGCGGCCTGCAGGTGGCCGGCGCCTACACCTTCGGCGAAGTCGCCGGCAGTACCTCGGCCAGCAACGCCGCAGCCGGCTCGCTGGTCTACAGTTCCGGTCCCTTTGAGGTTGGCGCCGTCTACCAGGTCACGCACGATGTCTCCTCCGCCTTCTTTGGCGCCGTGCCCGCTTCGCAAGCCAGCAAGCAGACCGTCTGGGGCCTGGGCGGCACCTGGAAGGCCGCGCGCGCGCAGTATTACCTGGGCTATACCAACAACCGCCTCGATGTCGCGGACTACCGCAACAACGTCGGCTATGTGGGCACCCGCGTCAACCTCACCGAAGCCCTGAGCCTGATCGGAACCTTCCAGTACGACTGGCTCAAGCACGCCGGCGAAAGCGGCAAGCGCCTGACCACCGCGGCGATGCTGGACTACAACTTCAGCAAGCGGACCGACGTCTATATGGCAGTCGATTACACCCACCTGAGCGGCGCATGGATTCCGCTGAACAGTTCCCCCACCTTCATCAACAGCGGCAATACGTTCGGCAACAGCACACGGCTGGGCGTCATGGCCGGGATACGCCACAAGTTCTGAGCGCGGCCAGTGGCCCCTGCAGTTGCAAGAACAATAGCCGCAACGCCGCCAACCTGCCGTGGTTGCCCTCCCCGGCACCGCGGCATGATGGCCGCGTTGCGCGCGCCAGCGCACCAGCCTTGACGGACGTTTTTTCGGAAGCCACCTAATGCTCGACATCCTGGCCATCATCGCCCCGATCTATATCGCCATCCTGATCGGATACTCGATGACCCGCTCGGGGATCTTCGCCAAAGCCGACATGCGCGTTTTCGGCAGGTTCGTGATCAATCTGGCGTTGCCGGCGCTGCTGTTCCGGACGTTGTCGCAGCGGCAGCTTGGGGAGATCCTGAATGTCAGCTACCTGCTCGCCTATTGCCTCGGATCATGGGCAATGGTCGGCCTGGGCTATTTCTGGTGCCGGCGGGCTTCCGGGCTGAATCCGGCCACCAGCGCCTTCTACGCGATGGGCATGTCGTGCTCGAACAGCGGTTATGTCGGCTATCCCATCCTGCTGCTCACCCTTGCCCCTGTGGCCGGGGTATCGCTTGCGCTCAACATGACAGTGGAGAACCTGCTGGTCATCCCTTTCCTGCTCTGCATGGCCGAGAGCAGGCAAGGCGGCGCCGGGCAATGGCGTGCATTGGGCAAATCGCTGATGCGGATGGCCTATAACCCGCTGATTATCGGCTTGCTCGCGGGGCTCACCGTGTCGGTACTCGGATTGAAACTGCCCGGGCCGGTGATACGCACGGTCGATATGCTGGCAACTGCCTGTAGTGCCCTGTCCCTGTTTGTCATTGGCGGCACGCTGGTCGGGCTTCCCATGCGCGGACACGGCTCACGGATTGCGCCGATTGTTCTTGGCAAGCTGGTGCTGCATCCGTTGCTGGTTTTCGTGGCGATCACGATGGTGCCGATGCTCGGGCTTGGGGAGATCGAGCCTTCGCTGCGGATGGCGGCTGTGTTGATGGCGGCTATGCCAATGATGGGCATCTATGCGACGTTGGGGCAGGTCTATGGGCAGGAAGATTTCAGCGCAGTGACTTTGCTGGTGACCACGATCGTGTCGTTCTTTACGCTGAGCGGGTTGCTTTGGGCACTAGGAAAATACTGGAGCCTGGCGTGAAGACCGGATGGATGCCGGACCGTCGAGCCTGATATGGGGCAAGATCGATGGCATACGAGCGTTTGCGATGGGCAGCCTGATCGAGCAGTCAGCCGCCGTCGCGACATGCATAGGGGACGACGCCTGGGCCACGACATCCCAAGCGAAGAGGATATCGTCGAGGCTACGGATCGTCGCGATCCGTTCACGGACGGCACGCACAACTGAAACACTGCGCGAAGCGCAGGCGGCTTGATGGAAAACGGCGGGCTGCGGCCCGCCCCGTTTGCGCTTGCCCGGCTAGGAAGTCCGATTGAAAAGCGCGGAGGCGTGGCTAGCCGCGGCCAGTTCCGCAGCGGCACTAAGCAGTGCCGGGCCCAGCTCTTTCATGCGTGCCTCGCTGAGCCTGCTAAGGGGGCCCGCAATGCTGATCACCCCAATTGCGGGATACCCCCGGCGCTGGACGGGCGCCGCCATGGCCGACATTGCCGGTGCGAACACTTCATTGATGGTGGCATAGCCGCGCTCCCGTGCCTTGTGGATGAAGCCCAGCAAGGCTTTGACGGTGGTTGGCGCATTGGGGCCATATTGTCTGGGCTGGCCGAAGCCTTGCTTCAGCACCAGTTCAAGGGCGCGTTCATCCGTCATGGTCTGCATCCAGGCATGTCCGGTTGCGCTGCAGGAAAGAATGGTGTCCATGCCCATGTCGGGGTCATACCGCAGCCCCCTCAGCGCCCCTTGCGCCTTGGCCACCCAGGTGAGGCGGTCCCCGTCGACGATGGCCAGGCGAACGAGTTCACCCGACGTCTCCGCCAGCCGGTCCAGCCTTGTCTGGGCAATATCGACGATGCCGGAAGTCGCGAGAAAGCCCAGTCCCATCCCCACCAGCTTGGTCGTCAGTATGTAGTCGCCGTGGTCCCGCAACTGGCGCACATAGCCCGCGTTCTTGAGATCGACCAGCAGGCGATGGCACGCGCTGCGCGGGATATCGAGATCATCGGCGATGGCGGCCAGGGGAACGGCCTCGACTTGGGTACAAAGGTATTCGAGGATTCCAAGTGTGCGCAGTACGCCTGACATGGCGAGTTCCCTGCCAATGAAATATATAGTTTTTTACTATTCAACAAAAATACCAATACGTCAAGTTCGGAATGGCATTCCCAAACCGCTGCTAGCATGCATTCACCGCTCCAACCGGCACGAAGGGCAACGTTGTTGGACGGATTCAAACGGCACCGGATGGCAGCGCTGCATGCCATCCCCAGCAAGAGACGCTAGGAGACAAAATGACTGAAGAGACACCGCGCCACGCCGATGCGGCAATGCGCACGCGCGCCGTCGCAGCCGCCACCATTGGCACCGCACTAGAGTGGTTTGACTTCACGCTGTATGGGGCGTTGGCGGCTACGATTCTGCCCAAGCTGTTCTTTCCCGCGATGGAGCCGACATCCGCGCTCCTCGCATCGCTGGCCACGTTCGGTGTCGGCCTGGCGGCGCGGCCTCTGGGGGCGATCATTTGCGGCCATCTCGGCGATAAGCTGGGGCGCCGCAATCTGCTGCTGGGCACCGTCACGATCATGGGACTGTCCTCCGTGCTGATGGGCTTGCTGCCCACCTACACACAGATCGGCGTTTGGGCACCGGTGTTGCTGGTGCTGCTGCGCGTTCTGCAGGGCTTCGCGCTCGGCGGCGAATCGACCGGCGCTCAACTGATGGCAATCGAGCACGCCAGTCCGGACCGGCGCGGCAAGTATTCCGGTTTGCTGGGCCTGTGCTCGCCATTGAGCCAGATCCTTGCCAACGGCGTATTGCTTCTCCTCGCCTCCACGATGTCAGCGGAATCCTTCGAGTCCTACGGATGGCGCGTGCCGTTCCTGCTGAGCTTCGTCCTGGTGATCGTCGGCGTGTATATCCGCCTGAAGGTCAATGAAACGCCGGCATTCGTGGAACTCAGCAAGAACAGGGTGGCGCAAGCCGGCAATCCGCTGCGCGACGCGTTCCGGTTCCATTCAAAAACGGTGCTGCGCTGGATGCTCTTCTTTTGCGGACCCGCGGCGATTTTCTATCTCATTGTGGTGTTCTCGCTGAGCTACATCACCAAGACGCTCGCCGTGCCCAAGCAGACCGGCTTCCTGCTGCTGATGGGTGCCAACGTCTGCGCGATTTTCGGTGCACTGGCGGGCGGCATGCTTAGCGACAAGATCGGCCGCAAGAAGGCGCTGGCCATTGGCTCCGTTGCGACGCTGCTGATTCTGTTCGTCTACTTCCAGATCCTCGACACCAAGAGCTTCCTGCCGATGCTTGCCATCATGGGGCTTTTCCTCGGCTTCACCCAGTTCCAGAGCGGCATTCAGCCGGTCGCGTTCGCCGAAGCATTCCCGACCAATGTCCGCTACTCGGGATCCGCACTTGCCTACACGGGGGCAAACCTGATTGCCGGCGGTCCGATGCCCGTCGTTGCGGTGTGGCTCCTGTCAGTCTGCAACGGATCACCGTGGGGCGTCGTTGCGGTGTGCGTCGCGTTCAACCTCATCTCGCTGGCCATGATTCTGACGGCGCCCGAAACGCGTGGCATCGACCTGAACCGCGCGGAAGCGCCGAACGACATGGCCGATGGCGCTCCTTTCCTCTCAGTTGGCACCAGCCAGTCCCGCTAACCCACGACGCGCGCAGCCCCTGGCCGCGCGGCACAGACCATGACCGAACTCGTATATCTGCTGAACGGCTCCAATCTCAACATGCTGGGCAAGCGCGAGCCGCATCTGTATGGCACGACCACGCTTGCCGAGGTGCAACAACGCGTCGCCGGGCTGGCTGACGAATTGCGGATCGACTGCGATTTTCGTCAGACCAACAGCGAAGCCACGATGGTGGACTGGCTCCAGGAAGCCTTTGAAAAGAATGCCGCCGTGATCATCAATCCGGCCGGGTTTTCCTTTGCATCCGTACCTGTGCTTGATGCCGTCAAGCTGATTCAGCGGCCGGTCATTGAACTGCACATCACGAATATCCACGCGCGCGAAGAGACCCATCGCCATTCGATCATCTCGCGGGCGGCCACGGGCGTGATCTGCGGGCTTGGCGTTGCCGGCTACACATTGGCGCTTCGCGCCATGGCCGACGCATTGCGGAGCTAGTCCCCGGACTGGACATCGTGTTGCCGCGCCGCCATGATTCCATTGCGGCCAACCTCCACGGGAGCCAGCCATGACGTCCACGCTCCGACATGCCCTGTGCTTACTTCTCGGCACCTGCTGCCTCATCGTCGCCGCGTGCGGCGGGGGCGGCGAGGTCGAAGTGACCGCCGGTGACGGCAAGCCCGGCACCCTCTCCATCATCATCTCGGGCCTGCCTGCGGGAACGCCCGCCAACGTCACGGTCACCGGCCCCGGCGGCTACCGGCAGACTGTGGGGCAATCGACGACCCTGGGGAACCTGCAAGCGGGCACCTATACCGTGACAGCGGCCAGTGTCACTAAAGGTTCGGTCTCGTTCAGGGCGCAACAACCCGTCCAGACGATGATGGTGGCGGCAGGTACCGCGCCTGTGGCTGGCGTGGTCTACGGCTCATCCGAAGTCACTCCCATGGCGCTGGACCAGATGGCCGACGGCCTTGTCATGCAGTGATTCCTGGCGAGCCAATATGCTGTTTGGCAAGCTCCGTTCCTGCGGACACCGGAAAAAACCGCACGATCGGGAGCGCCGGCATGCCTATGTATAATGCAGCTTCTTTAGGTCAAACCCCGGCCCACCGCCACCACCAGACTGGTCAGCGCGATGTGGCCTGCGCAAGCGATGAGTAAGCCAGTTCGGCCGCCAATCCGGCCCTGCTGCAGCGGCTTACCGCCCGCACGGCATCGTATCGCAGCGTCCCGCACTGACCGCCCAGTACCGGGCGTCCTCTCCGCCAGAGCAAGAGCACGCCACCGAAATCGCGCCCCAGCCGTCTGATCGACTTCCCGTTTGATCGGCGCCGCGGCCGTCCAACATCCCGATCGTCGAGCCTGGCAACGCGCCGTCTGGCGAACCAGGGCCATCCACGGAAAAGTGCCCGATTGCTTGCCCGGCTAGCCGATCTGTAGCTTTTTTTGTCTTATGAGCAAACTCCCCAAGCTCGCGCTGAGCCTTGTGCTGATTGCGCTATTCCACCTGAGCCCGGCCGCGCTGCCGACAGCCGCCGCCGCCGATACCGTAAAAAGTACGGACGCCCAGCTCGCAACATCACTTTCGCACGCCGAGGCCGTCGCTGAACTGAAGAGGCTCCAGACAGAACAGGACCGTATCAAGCAGCTGGCGTCGGCCGCCACGAGCAGCACGCAGCTCGAAGGGCTTGACAATGACATCAAGCAACTGGCGGGCGACGTCGACAAGCTGACCGCGGCACTGCTGCCCGAGCGTGCGCAGTTGCAGGCACAGCTCGATGTGCTCGGCCCGGCGCCCGCCGCCGGAACGACGCCGGAAGCACCTGCCGTCGCGCAGCAGCGGGCCGAACTCAACGCGCGCAAGACGCAGCTGGACAACGGACTGAAACAGGCGGCCGACGACAAGGAGAACGTAGCCAACCTGACCGGGCAGATCGCCAAGCTGCAGCGCAGCCTGCTGAAGAACCAGCTGGCGCTGCGCTCGGACAGCATCCTGAGCGCGCAGTTCTGGATGCCGTTGTTCAAGCCGACACCGGAAGACCAGCAAAGGCTAAGTGCGTTCAGGGAGCAGGTCGTCCCGTTGTGGCAACTGGCCTGGCAGCCGGGTCAGCAGGCTGTCACCACCCTCCTCGTACTCCTTGCGCTGGCTGTCTGGCTGATCGGCCGCCGGCTCATCGAGCGGGCTCTCGCGTGGTTCTGCCTGACGCGATTGCCGGAGTCCCGCCTGCGGCGCAGCGCGCTCGCACTGGCGACAGCCCTCGCGACCGTCGTGACGACGGCGGTCGCGGTACAGATCGTCTGCTTCGCCTTCACCCGATACTACGAGCCGCCGCCCCAGTTGCAAGACCTGATCAGCGAACTCGGAAAGCTGACGCTGACCAGCGCGCTGATTTCCGGCCTCGGCCGGGCGCTGCTATGCACGCGTCATCCGTCATGGCGCCTGCCGGCACTCGCCGATCGGGTCGCGCTGGCGATGAGCCCGTTCCCCGCTGTCCTCGCCGGCCTGTTACTGCTGGCCGGCACGCTCGAGCAACTGAACCGGAGCGCCGATACCAGCCTGCAAGTCACGCTGTCGGGCCGCGGCCTTGTGTCGCTTGTCGTGGTCCTGGCAATCGGCGCGGCGTTGCTGCGCGCCAACCGCGTGCGCACCCTGCTCTGCGCGGCGGGAGAGCAGCCCGAGGCGCGCTCCACGCTGGCCGGCATGATCCACGCTGGCGTGACGATTACGGTGATCGCATCGTTGTTCGCCCTGCTTATCGGCTATATCACTTTCGCGCGCTTCCTGACCTACGAACTCGTCTGGGTCGATATCGTCCTGTGTAGCCTGTATCTGCTGACGCAACTGACACGCGACGTCTGCGAGTGCGTTTTCTCGTTGCATCATTCGAGCGGCAAAGTCATCAAGCAGCTGTTCGGCCTGGGCGACAGCCATCTCGAGCAGGCGTCGACGGTGGTGTCGGGCATCGGCACGAGCCTGCTGCTGCTGGTCGCGGTCATTGCCTTGCTGACCGGCGGCTTCGGCACGACACCGAGCGATCTGTTGAACAGCCTGCTCACGGTGCTCGGCGGAGAAAAGCTGCGCCGCCTCAATATCATGCCCGATCGGATCCTCAGCGCCGCCATAGCGCTGTCGGTTGGCATCTACCTGCTGCGCTCGGTACGGCGCTGGCTGGATGCGGAGCTGTTGCCCAAGGTATGCATGGAGCCGGGCTTGCGGGTCTCGCTCGTTACGCTGTTCAGCAATATCGGCTACGTACTGATCGTATTGCTGACCTTGTCGCTGCTGGGCGTCAAATGGGACAACCTCGCGTGGATCGTCAGTGCGCTGTCGGTCGGGATTGGCTTCGGCCTGCAGGAGATCGTCAAGAACTTCGTGTCGGGGCTCATCCTTTTGACCGAGCGTCCGGTAAAGGTCGGCGACATGGTGAGCATCGGCGGCGTCGAGGGCGACATCCGGCGCATCAACGTGCGCGCGACGGAAATCCAGTTAGGCGACCGCTCCACCGTGATCGTGCCGAACTCGCAGCTGATATCGCAGAACCTGCGCAACGTGACGATGAGCAATAGCACGCAAGGTGTGGCGACGCTGCAGCTGACGTTCCCGTTGAACATCGACCCCGAGCATGTGCGCGATCTGCTGCTGGAGGCTTACCGCGAAAACATGGCGATACTCGAGAAGCCCGCGCCGTCCGTCACGTTCAGCCAGCTGGCATCGAACGGGATCACGCTGAGCGTGACGGGCTACGTAGGCAGCCCGCGGATCGCCACGGAAACAAAGAGCGACCTGCTGTTCGAGATCCTGAAGCGGCTGCGCGCGGCCGAGATCTCACTGTCGGTGCCACAAACGCTGAGAGTGCAAAACCTGCCCGCGCTGAACGCCTGATACCGCCGGCGCCATCGGCCATCGGCCTGCCGCACCGTCAGGCCGCGCCCTCCCCATGCGACTTGTGCTGCGAAGCCATCTGTTCCTGCTGGGCGGGCGGCACGGGTTCATAGTGACTGAGCTGGATCGTGTAGTTGCCGTGTCCGCCCGTGATGCTGTTCAGGCGTGACTGGTAGTCGTTGAGCTCGGACAGCGGCACCTGCCCCGCCACGACGACGCTGTTGCCGGCCGCCGTACGCGTGCCGCGCACCTGTCCGCGCTTGGCGGAGAGGTCGCTGATGATGTCGCCCATCGCCGTTTCGGGCATCGTCACCTCGATATCCACGATCGGCTCCAGCACACTCGGCCGCGCCTTGAGCACAGCATCGATAAAGGCCTTGCGCCCGGCGGCCGCGAACGCCACTTCCTTCGAATCGACCGAATGGCTCTTGCCATCGAACACGGTAACGCGCACGTCCTGCATCGGAAAGCCGGCCAGCGGCCCGCTTTCGAGAACCTGGCGGATACCCTTTTCAACGGCGGGAATGAACTGCCCCGGAATCGCACCGCCCTTGACCGCGTCGACAAATTCGAAGCCCGTGCCGCGCGGCAGCGGCTCCACGCGGAGCAACACCTCGCCGAACTGGCCGGCACCGCCGGTCTGTTTCTTGTGGCGGTGGTGCCCCTCGGCCTTGCCGCCGATGGTTTCGCGATAGGCGATCTTGGGCGGCCGCGTCACCACCTCGAGCTTGTACTGGTCGGTCAGGCGTTCGAGCGCGCAGCGCAACTGGAGTTCGCCAAGGCCAAGCACGACGGTTTCATTGGTGCCGGCCGGATGCTCGATGCGCAGGCACGGGTCTTCCGCGCCGAGTTTCTGCAGGACTTCCGACAGGCGCTGCTCGTTGCCGCGCCGCGCCGGTTCGATCGCCAGGCCATAGATCGGCCTCGGAAAATCGAGCGGGACCAGGTGGATGTTGCCGTCCTCGCTGGCATCGTGCAGCACGGCATCGAAGGCGATCTCGTCGATCTTGGCCACCGCGCAGATATCGCCGGGTCCGGCCTGCGGCACTTCGACGCGCTCCTTGCCCTGCAGCATCAGCAGATGCGCGATCTTGAAGGGCTGGCGGCCGTCGCCGATATAGAGCTGGCTGTCGCGCGAGACGGTACCCTGGTGGATGCGAAACACGGCCATTTTGCCGAGATACGGGTCCATCGTGATCTTGAAGACATGCGCCAGCACATGCTTGTCGGGCACCGGCTCGGCGCGAACGGCGACGCGGCGCTCGCCCGCGTCACGGTAGAAAAGCGGCGGATTGCCTTCGGTCGGGTTAGGCAGCAGGCGCACAAACACGTCGAGCAGTTCCCTGATGCCGGCGCCGCTGGCCGCCGACGTGAAACAGATCGGCACCAGGTGGCCTTCGCGCAGCGCCCGCTCGAACGGCGCATGCAACTGCTCCGGCGCGATCGCCTGGCCCTGCTCCAGATAGAGCTCCATCAACTCGGGATCGATCTCCACGACCTGATCGACGAGCGCGTCGTGAGCCGAAGCCACGGACAGGAAGTCCGCCTCGCCGGCGGGACTGAAAAAGCAGTCGGCGACCTCGCCGGCGCGCCCCGCCGGGAGATTGATCGGCAAGCACTCTTTGCCGAAGGCCTCCTGGATGTCGGCCAGCAGCGCGGGCAGATCCGTCTTTTCCTTGTCGATGCCGTTGACGATGATCATCCTGCACAGCTTGCGATCCTGCGCCCAGGCCATCATGCGCCGGGTCGTCATCTCGATGCCCGTCTGCGCGTTGATGACGATGGCGGCAGTCTCGACTGCCGGGAGGACACTCATCGACAGGCCGGAGAAATCGGGATAGCCGGGCGTATCGAGCAGGTAGATGCGGGTGTCGCGATAGTGCAGGTGCGCGACCGCGGAGGTGAGGGAGTGGCGATATTTGCGCTCGAGAGGATCGGAATCGCAGACCGTTGTGCCGCGCTCGATACTGCCCGGGAGATGCAGCGCGCCTCCCTTGTGCAGCAGCGCTTCTACCAGCGAGGTCTTGCCGCACCCCGCGTGCCCCAGCAGGGCAATCGTACGAATTGCATCGGGACTATAAAGCATGGCGCGCCCTCGTCCGGCAATGTCAGTTAGACCATTATTGGCGATAGGGGCCGGGAACACCATATGGGGTGATACCCGCGCCGGGCCGGCGCGGTGGCGAGGCAAGCCGCGCAGTGGAATCGGCCGGCGGCGCGAGTGCCGCACGCCTCACCCGAAGCGTATTGGACGGTACGCCCACACCCCACGACACGCAAAAATGGGGATTACCCGGCGCAAAATTTCCCATTTCCGTAGGGGCGCCTGAGTTGTGTGCGGTCGGGCACGGCATTTGGCGCGCAACGCAGGTTCGCGTCCGCGGGAAACGGCAATAAGGAGAGGGGCCATGCGTTGGTTCAGTTCGAGATATTCTGAACCCGCTCGTCGCGCGGCTTTATTCGCGCCATTGGCTGGGGTACGACAAGAGCCCGCCGCACATTCCGTGCATGCATTAACCAAAAATAGATTGCATTTTCCCACGATTGCGATATAGTTCTGCCCTCGCGTGCGGCTGTAGCTCAGTTGGATAGAGTACTTGGCTACGAACCAAGGGGTCGTGGGTTCGAATCCTGCCAGCCGCACCACCTATTTGTTTGAAGGGCTTCCAGTTATGGGAGCCCTTTTTCATTTGGGCTGCTGTGTGGCTACTGTGGGACTGCGCCGCGACCGAACCTGCCAACCCTTCAGCGCCTTGCATTCTGGCGACCATCCTGCCAGCGCTGGTGGTGTAGCCTGCAATCGCGGCGAACCGTGCCAGCAAATTCAATCGCGCCAGTCGCCGGGTATTTCGCTTCCGAACGTCGCTTCCGAACGGAACGCCGCAGCAGGCCGGACCTGGCCTATGCCCCGCGCAGGCGGTCCAGATTCTGCTGCGCGAGGAGTACGTCCGTCACGACACAGTTCATCTCGTCATGGTTTGCCGTGAGCAGGCTGGCCCAGGAAACCTTGCCGGGCGCGACTCCCGCGTCCGCGGTGTAGGCGCCCAGGGCGCCAGGCGCCACCAGCGCCGCGTAGCAGACTGCGTGGTGATGGCAGAGAAGATCATCCCTGATCGTCGGGCCAACAGGCGGAATGTTCGGGTTGGGGAATGTCAACACGTCCCGGAGCGATCTGAAGCCGGCAATCTCTTTCGGCAGCTTTGGCACGGCGTCAAGCGCGTGGTTGATCACAATGTAGTTATCAACCCTGCTCTGGAAGTCATCCGCGAAGCCCTGGTCCCCAGGCCGCGGCGACGCAAAGAGACAGGCCGCCAGCTTGTCACCGCCGATACCCGCCTTCGCCAGGCCTAGCGTGAGATAGCTTGCGATGGCCGCCCCCAGGCTATGCCCCGTGACGACCAGCTTGTTGCCGTTTGCCACGTTCATGAGACTCGGAAGCAGCGGTTGGGCGTCCCCCGTGTTATCGGCGGCCAGGAACTGCATGGAAGTGAATATGCTCGAGAATCCCAGCTCGACCTTCCCGGCGGTCGTGACGGACGGTACCCCGACCAGTTCGCACTCTGCGTTGACCAGCCACTCAAGCAGACTGGCCGTACCCCGGACGACGACGAAGTCCGTGCCGGCACCGAATGGCTCCTTCAGCACGACACCGTAGCAGACCCTCTCGGCCAGTATGTGCATGCGCCGGTCCAGCCCGAGCAGCACATCGCTTGCCACCAGGTAGCCGGCCACGGCCTGCGTCGCAACCAGCCGGGCAAACAGGGAATCCTCAAGCCCCGATGGCCTGAGACTGGCCTTGCTTGCGCGGCAAGCGTTGAACACGTCCGCGATCAGCAGCGCAAGCTCGCCGACCCTGTCGATCCGCAGGCCACACTCCTGAAAGATGATCTCTTCGTCAGTCATTGTGGTACTCCCCGTTGCGGACTATCTCTAGCGTAGCCTACGGAACGGGCGGCATTGGTGGCGAGTGTGGAGTCCTTGTCCAAGGCGCGGAACACCTGGCCCTATACCGGCCCGCCGCCCGCCCGCCGAAAAGCCGCCCCCACCTCCCCATAAAACTCCCGCAACGCCACTACCTCCAGATCCGGCGGCAACAAGGCCGGCCAGAGCAACGCAACGATGTCCCTGGCGGTCCGCTCGATATCCACCGGCCGCTGCCTGGCGATCGCATCCCAGAGAATGTGCTCCATCGGCCCAAAAATCGCCGAACGCAGCAAACTCAGCGGCAAATCGGTGCGGATCTCCCCATTCTCCCTGGCCCGCGCCAGCATATCCATCAGCGGCGCCGTGTAGCGCCGTTGCAGCGGCACGAATACCTCGCCCAGCCCGGGGCCCTTGGCGCGGCCCTCGGAAAGAACCAGCGCGCACAGGCCGGTGCCCTGGATCAGGAACAGCCGTAAATGGGTCCGCACAAAGAACTCGAGCTGAGCCTTGGTGGTCTGGTCACGCGGCATGCCCTCTTCCACCGCCGCGATGATCTCGTCGTACCAGTCCTCGATCACCCTTACGCATAGCTCGCGCTTGCCGTGGAAGTAGGTGAACACGGTGGCCTCGGAGATGCCGAGGCGCTGGGCGATCTCGGTCGTGGTGGTCCGCTCGTACCCCATCTCGGCAAAGACTTCGCGGCTCACGCGGAGGATGTCGCGGATGCGTTGTTCCGCCTTGGCGCCCGCGGGAATGYGGCGCCGCACCATGATGTCGTCCATCGACGTGTTACCTCGCTTGCCGGAAGCCGGCGATTATAGTGCGGCGCCGCATGAAAACGTGCGCCCGGGCGTGCCTGTGCGCCGCCTCGGCCCTGTCATCGCATTGTAATTGATCTTTACTCAAGTCTAGGTTGCAATTTTCCGGTCTAGCGTGTACTTTTCCACTCAACGCTACTGGTCCGGCGCGTGGATGGCGGGCCCAGGGACGAGATAATATGCGCACCCCGAGACTTGAGCCTCGCTCAACAAAGTTGAATAAAGCTCAAGAAATCACGTTACAGACATGATTGCGACAGCGCTTTGGAGACAAGTATGACCACACAGGGTGCCGCTAGCCCAACCACATTGCCCATTGGCGGGCTCTCCCACGTACGGGGCCGGACCGACATCCCCCTGTCCGAACTGACGGTGCCGGCCTTGCTCGCGGAAACCGTGGCGCGTTTCCCGGACCGCGAGGCGGTGGTGTTCCGCGAGCAGGGAATCCGCTGGAGCTGGCGCGAGTTCGCGCAGGTGGTGGATGCCATGGCCGGCGGCTTGCGCCTGCTGGGCCTGGAGCGCGGGGACCGGATCGGTATCTGGTCACCGAACCGCGTGGAATGGCTGGTGACCCAGTTCGCGACGGCGCGCCTGGGACTGGTGCTGGTGAATATCAATCCGGCCTACCGTTTGTCGGAGCTGGAATACGCGCTGAACAAGGTAGGCTGCAAGGCGATCGTGGCGGCGGAGTCGTTCAAGACGTCGCGTTACCTGGAAATGCTGCAGACCCTGGCGCCGGAGCTGCAAAGCTGCGAGCCGGGCGCGTTGCAGGCGGCGCGCCTGCCCACGCTGCGCTGGGTGATCCGCATGGGCGGCGAGCGGACACCGGGCATGCTGAACTACGATGCGCTGCTGGCACATGGCACTCACGCCATCACCGGGGAGCTGGACGCGATCACCGCGCAACTGGATCGCAACGACCCGATCAATATCCAGTTCACCAGCGGGACCACCGGCGCACCGAAGGGCGCCACGCTGACGCACCGGAACATCGTCAATAACGGACGCTTCATCGCCATGGCGATGCGGTTCTCCGAGCAGGACAAGCTTTGCATCCCGGTGCCGTTCTATCACTGCTTCGGCATGGTGCTGGCCGTGCTGGCCAGCGTGTCCACCGGCGCCTGCATGGTGTTCCCTGGCGAGGCGTTCGAACCGGCAGCCACCATGGCGGCGGTCAGCGAGGAGCGCTGCACGGCGCTGCATGGCGTGCCGACCATGTTTATCGCGCAGCTGGATCACCCGGATTTCGGGAAATACGACTTCTCCACGCTGCGCACCGGCATCATGGCTGGCTCGCCCTGCCCCATCGAGACGATGAAGCGCGTGATCTCGCAAATGCACATGGCGGAAGTGACGATCGCCTATGGCATGACCGAGACCAGCCCGGTTTCCTTCCAGAGCTCCACCACCGACCCGCTGGAAAAGCGCGTGACCACGGTCGGGCTGATCCAGCCACACCTTGAGGTCAAGCTGGTCGACGGCGCGGGCGAGATCGTGCCCGTTGGCGAGAAGGGCGAGCTGTGCACCCGCGGCTATTCGGTGATGCAGGGCTACTGGGACGATGAACCGCGCACCCGCGAGGCGATCCGCGATGGCTGGATGCATACCRGCGACCTCGCCACCATCGATGAAGAGGGTTACTGCAATATCGTCGGCCGCGTGAAGGACATGCTGATCCGTGGCGGCGAGAACGTCTACCCGCGAGAGATCGAGGAATTCCTGTTCCGCCACCCCAAGGTGCAGGCGGTGCAGGTGTTCGGCGTGCCCGATCCCAAGTACGGCGAGGAAGTGTGCGCATGGATCGTGCTGAAGCCGGGCGAGACCGCCACGGAGGACGATATCCGCGCCTTCTGCCGCGACCAGATCGCGCACTACAAGATTCCGCGCTATATCCGCTTCGTGAGCGAGATGCCCATGACCATTACCGGCAAGGTGCAAAAGTTCGTGATGCGCGACCGCATGACACAGGAACTCGGACTCGACGAGACCAAGACCGCCTGACTCCGGCCCGGCTTCCACCTGACATCGGGCTGCGCTTCCCGCAGCCCCACTGAACAACATAACGAGCACTCCTATGAACGAACTTCCAGGCCTCAATTTCCACCTCGGCGAAGATATCGACATGCTGCGCGAGTCCGTGCGCAACTGGGCGCAGGCCGAACTCGCTCCGCGCGCCGCGGAGATCGACCGCACCGACCAGTTCCCGATGGACGCCTGGAAGAAGATGGGCGATCTCGGCGTGCTCGGCATCACCGTGGCGGAGGAGTACGG